>NZ_DGYQ01000006.1:0-17302 GCF_002396765.1 Exiguobacterium sp. UBA5002 | reverse complement strand
ACTTTTTGGGGAGCATATCATTTTGCTGAATGGATGCGGATTTTTTGCTTTACCGTTTCCACCACGCACGTTCGATTTCTCCCATCGTCACGTACGCGGGATCGATTTGTTTGGCCAGCCGGTTCAGTCGAGTGACACCAAGACTAGCTCCACCAACCCAAAAGAGGAAGATGCCAAATAAATAACCAGAGGCACTTGGAATCGACTGCATAACAAAGTAAATCAGCCCCGCCACGACATAACCAATAATTGTCAGACGAGCGACCTTTTGAACGGTTTGTTGATAGATAGTCGGTGTTAAATACGACTTCATGAGCCGTAGCCGAACAATTTCTCGAGAGACTGCCGTCGCGCAAAAACAAGAGAGCATGATTGGGAGAAAGACAGATGCAATTGACGTCATAAACCAAGCAGATACTGCAAAAATCAATCCAGGGATCAAAAAGAAATGAGCGACGACACGCACCGGTCGTTTCATTACATTCAGACGTGCTTGTCGCTCGAATAGGTGTTCCATTTCGATGTTCCTTTCTGTCTGACGAAGCGGGCTACTTCTCCGTCACTGATATAATCCGGGTCACGCGCTCCGTCGCGTCGGATGAT
Source organism: Exiguobacterium sp. UBA5002 (assembly GCF_002396765.1). Lineage (NCBI taxonomy): Bacteria > Bacillati > Bacillota > Bacilli > Caryophanales > Exiguobacterium > Exiguobacterium sp. UBA5002. The sequence goes on along the minus strand of NZ_DGYQ01000006.1, from coordinate 16,699 downwards.
CCATTCGCTGATGAAATAGAGCGGTGTTAAAATCGCAAAAATTGCCACAAGCATCTGCCAAAACGGACCCTCGATCGTCTGGGTAATGACGATCGTCAAGATCGCGTACAGCAGGACGTGACTACCAATGCGTAGTAAAAATTGGCGACGGACCTGTGCTTTTGAGATGTAGCCTTCTAAAATTTTTCGTTTTTTTAGTTGATAGCGAAAATCGGAGCCGAGAAAAAGGGCTGGAATCGTCAAAATCAACAAGGGAATATCCGTCCACTCGATCAAGATGCCGACTGTTATGAATAAGAGCACGTTCCAGTACCAGCGTGTGCCGAGCCACTCGACATCCCGGTACGCGAGCGCAAGTTTTTGTAGACGTTCTTCACGAGCCGTTTGCATAGTACCTTCTCCTTTAGCGCGCTTTGTGAATTTCTTTTTCCGTTATATACGTTGGATCAATCTTTCGTGAGATGAACTCTAACGTTTTTCGACAGATCCAGTAGAACGGAATGACGATGATGATCAGACCGAGCAAAAAAGACGTGTTCGGTCGATCGGCTGCCCAGACAATTAGACCGGCAAGCGCTCCGTATTGTAAGATACCGATCAGCACATGTACCTGATAGAGCCGTCTTGCTGAATCCTTTGATGTGTATTCTGCAACAAGCGCGAACCGCTTTCGTTGTAGCAACATGTCATAGCCAAAATACAATAACGGGACGATCATCGCGTAGACTGGTTTCTCGAGTGTGTTACTGAGCGCTAAGAATGCCGCAAGCATGACCCACATGCCGGTCTTCGTCTTCTGATGCATCTCTTCGTACAGCGCCGCCAAGGCATCCGTTTGTGTATGTACGTGTTCCATGATCATCCACCTCTCTATACTGTCATATACTTACATTTTACTAGATCGGTTTCATCTGTAGTACGATTTTCAAAAAAAAAAGACGTCCTACCGCTTAGGGTAAGACATCTTCCATGAAGACTACGCACTGACCTGAATGATCAGATAAATGACGCTATAGGCAACGATCGCGAGCGGTATCATCGCGACACCGATCAGCCAGCCGTTTTTGTCGCGGATACCGAGATATAAGACGAGACACCCTACAATGAAGGCGATTAAGGTCGTGAACGGATTCATGGTTGTTCCCCCTCTGACTTGTTTCTTTTCTTAAAATTCCCCCTCTTCTCGTCTCATAAACCCTTCAAGGCGCTTCGACACACAACGAAAAGCCAGACGGATTTCCGCCTGGCTTTTCGTTGTTAACTTATTTTTTCGTGATGACGACTGTTTTCGTAACGACGTGTCCACCCAGATCCTTCAGTTTCAAGTTGTACGTGTTTTTTCCTTTTTTGAGCGTCACTTTTTTCGTGATCGTCTTTTTGAAGGCTTTCATGACGTACGGTTCTTTGAACGTCCGGCGGTATTCCGCGCTACCATTGAAGTCGAAGCGTAATTCGCTGTAGTTATCGCGAAGTACGATCTTCATCTCAGCTGTTTTTGTTTTACTTGAGACGGTTTTTGGTGCTGTGACACGAATCGTTGGTAATTCTGTGTCGATGATGACTTGACGGTTGAACGCCACACGATTCCCTTTTCCATCGTATGCTTCGACCTTGAATGACTTGACGCCATCCGTCGTATACGTCACGTCATGGCTGAACGCATAGTTTTGTTGGGCTGCATCGAAACGCAGTTTAACAGTTTTTCCGTTGATCTTGAACGATTTGATACCTGACTCATCAGAGACATGACCCGCGATGTTGATGACTTTTGATGTTGCAACACCAAGAGCGACCGGTGTATCGATTTGAACATTTGGTACGGCTTTATCAACGCCTGTCGTGTTGACGTCTTTTTTCACACTGTTTCCAGCATAGTCTTTGACGACGAAGGCAATCTTCGCGCGCTCCGGCAGATCCGTCAACGTGTACGCTTTTTCTGTTGCGGCAAGTGGTTGCTTTAAGACACTTTTGCCATTGACGAGGATATCGTATGACGCAACTCCTGTTCCTTGGTCGCCTGCTGTCCATGAAAGTGTTGATTTCGCAGTATCCCATTTCACAGTAGCTGCTGGTTTTTTCGTATCGACATAGACTGGGAAGAGATTCGTCTGCCATTTTGCGTTCGGATAATCGATCACCGATTTGACTTTGTAGTAGTAAAGACCATCTTTGACCGGTTTCCCGTTGATCGTTCCGTCCCAAGCAGCGCTTGTGACTGGTGTGTAGCCGTTCTCTGAACCGCTATCATAGTAGTTCTTGACGACGTCCGTTTGCATATCAAGCTTCTGAAGTGTTGTTTTATTCCGGTCAAGAATCGAATACTCGACTTTTTTCGCATTTCGAAGGAATGAGATGATCGGGAAAGCTTCATCTGCGCTACCGTCGTTGTTCGGTGAGAACGAGACTTTGTTCGCGACAACTTTTCCAGCGGCATTCGTACCAAGGAATTTGAAATCATCCTTCACTTCAGTCGCTAGACCTGTCAATCCGTAGAACGTGTTGTTTTTATCGTACAATGGTGCATCTAAAATCGGAGCTTGATCCCATTTTCCTTTGAATCCAACATAAGGAACTGTCAGTTCTGGATTTTTGCTCTTCGTATCGATCAGACGGACGAATCCTTCGACGAAGTAGCCGTTTTTAAAGACTTGTTCAAGCGAAAGCTCGTTCGCCCAGTCAGTCGTGTTCTTCAAATCGACTGACACGCTGACTTTCGTTGAGCTCTTCGGATTAATCGAGACTGAACTCGCTTTCTTCGAGCCGACTGCAAATGAGATCGGGTATGTGCCTATGTTGGCATCTACCGTACCAATCGTTCCTTTTTTGAAGATTCCATTTGCTTCAAGGAAGTTCGATCCTTGTGCACCGAGATCTGATTGAACCGTTCCCGCTAGCTTATACGTCACTTTTTCATTGCTGTAGTTTTTTAAATCAAGCGTGAATGTGAACTTCTCGCCGACTTCCTTCAAGGATGCCTTGCCTTCACCTGACTTTGTCTCTGTGATGACGACTGGTGTCTTCATCGCAGCACGAAGATCCATCAGTCCAGCTCCCTCACGACGTGGGGAGTAGAAGTTGCCTGTTTTCAGTTCTGCGTTGTATTTTCCTTGATCGAGTTGCGGACGCGATGTATTCATCAAGATGTTTTTGGCGAGTTTAACGCGTGTTGCACCAGTGACTTTGAAGTCCTTCGCAATCCGTTGCATGACGAGTGCTGTTCCACCAGCGACGTGTGGTGCTGCCATCGATGTACCGCTCATGACGCCATACTCGTTATCATTAAGCGTCGAATAGATTTTCCCACCTGGTGCCGTGATTTCTGGCTTGAAGTCAAGGCTTGGCGTGACACCCCATGACGTGAAGTCAGACATTTGTCCTGCGACCGGGTTATCGGTTGAGACCGCTTTTCCGTCAAATGTCACTGCGATTGCCTTGCCTTCTTTTGCTTTTGCTTCGAGATCATTCCCGTCCGCGATGCTAAGCGTGACGAGTGGAATCGTCGGATTGTTGAGCGCCATGCTGACGTAATCCCCGTGATCGACTCGACCGCGGACGATGACACCTGCTGCCCCTTGCTTCTCAGCTTCTGCTTGGATCATACCGTAGTTGAAACCACCGTTACGCACGACGAAGACGACTTTCCCTTTGACGTCTTTACCTTCATAGTTCGAAGCTTGACCGTCACCGACATACACGACANNACATCCTTCTTCTCTTTATCGAAGACGGCAATCGGATTCGGCGAATCTTGTTTTTGGTATGCCAAATAACCGGCATCCTGACCGTCGATCGTCAGCGCCATGCCTTCAAGCGTCAATTTCGTATTTTCGAGTGACGCGACTTGGAGCGCCTGGCTCGTCAATCCTGGTGCACCAACGACACCGATATCCGGGTTTGCTGTATATGGATTACCCGCACCATGACCTGCAAACGCCGAGTTACCAGCAGAGATCGCACACAAGATACCGTTGTTCATCGCGTTGACGATTGCGCGTTGTTCTGGAGCATCTGAATTGACGAACGATGCCGTCGAACCGAGACTCATGTTGATGACATCGGCTCCGAGTGCAATCGCATCATCGATCGCTTTAATGTAGATATCGCTGAATGTCGATGGCATTCCTGGATCGTTTCCGAAGACTTTCATCGCGAGGAGCTGTGTTTCCGGCGCGACCCCTTTGATACCACCGTTTGCTTCATCGCCGTTTGCTCCGACCGTACCTGCGACGTGCATCCCGTGCATCGATGCCCCCGCACCTAAGTCACGGATTTCGCTGTCGTGATCGGCATAGTTATAGCCGTACGGTACTTTTTCCGTGAAATACTTTCCTTTTAAACCTTTTGTTTCTTTCGCACTCTCGACCTTCGAAGAGGTTAAATCCACCTTTGTCTCTGGACTCAAGACCATGTCTTTGTGCGATGGATCAATCCCCGTATCGATGACCGCGACGACGGTTCCTTCCCCTTTAAAGCCATAGTCCTGCCACGTTTCCTTCGCATTGACCATGTCCTTGCTGTACAGCATGTCTGGCTTGGCACCTTTATCGACGGTTGGGCGCGCATATTCGTGCGCGATATGTACACTTTTGACTCCTTCGAGTTGTTTGATATCTTCGATGTCACCGAACTTCACTTCACCACTGAATCCATTGATGACGGTTGTGAAGCTTTCTTTATATGTAACAGGAATCGCCTTTTTAGCGATAGCTGACTTGACTGATTTTTGGACGCTGACGAGTCGATCCTTGATCGATTCCTTTTCGGCATTGCTCAATGTGCTATACCGCTTGTTTTGAGATTGGGCGATTTGAATCGCCGGTTTTTGTTCCATCTCGATGACGACTCGGACTTTATCCGATTGTTTGTAGTTCTTTTCTTGTCCCGATTTCTTCAGTGAGAGCGCCTGCGGTTTTTGACCCGTCGCTTTGTCTTGTGAGGACAGTGCACCTTGCGCACTGACTAGATTGGAAGACGTCATTAAGACGGCTGCCATAAGTGCAATCTTCTTCTTCATGCGTTCGTTTCCCCTTTTCTGTAAAACCATAGTAGTAATACTAATAAAACAGTTTAACGAAAATTCTGTATTTTTAGTTTAATGAAGTTAATGGAAATAAACAATTTATATTTGTCTATTTTTTTAATTTTTTTCTTTTTGGTGACATTTTATATTTGGAAGGAATTTAACTGGGAACATAAAAAAACTCCTCGAGCACTCGAGGAGTTGAACGTATGAACTTGGTGGAGACTATCGGGATCGAACCGACGACCTTTTGGCTGCCAGCCAAACGCTCTCCCAGCTGAGCTAAGCCCCCATGAATTATCTTTAGTATACGCATCGCTAACTGCTTTATCAATATAAACATAACGCTTTCATAAAAAAGAATTCCTCCCGAAATGGCTGGAAGGAATTCACGATTCATTTATTCAATTCACGCATCAAATCCGCCTGTCGTTCAAGCTCTGCCTGTTGCTCGAGGATCAAGACCTTTTTATACGTCCGCGCGGAAATCAAGATACTGATTTCATAGAGAACGAACAACGGCACTGAGATCATCAAGTGTGACGTCACGTCCGGCGGTGCGATCAATGCCGCAACGACGAACAGCGCGAAATACGCATATTTTCGATTCTTTCGCATGAAATATGGCGTCACAAGACCAAGACGTGTCAGGAACATCGTCACGACCGGCAATTGGAAGAGAAGACCAAACGGCATCGTCAACCGGATCAAGAAACTGAAGTAGTTTTCGACCCCGATGACTTGCTCGATCCCCAATTCTTTCCCGAGATCCGTTGAGACTTCGAGCAAGAAGGGAAGCAACCAGAAATACGAGAAGGCTACACCAGCCAAAAATAGAAAGAAGATGACTGGAATATATGTCAGTGTTGCTTTTTGTTCCTTTTCATAAAGCCCTGGTCGGACGAATGCCCACAGTTGATACATCCAGAACGGTGACGCTAAAATCAGCGCGATGATGAACGCAAGATTCAAATACAACATTAAAGGATCGGCGACGTTGAAGGCATTTAATCCGATACCGAGCTCTTTTAAGTCCGCTTGCAGAAAACGGACGAGCGGTCGGACGAGCGGAAATGCGACAGCGAACAGGACGACGACGATGAGGAGCGACCAGACAATCCGCTTACGCAGTTCGTCTAGGTGCGACGTCATGCTTTGTTCTTGATCAACCGTCATGATTCAATCACTTCTCTTTCGGTTCGTCCTTTTTATCGTCGTCCATGATGCCGTTCGTGGCATTCTTGAACTCTTTCAATGTTTGACCGGCAGCACGACCGAATTCCGGTAACTTCTTCGGTCCGAAGATGATCAACGCGACGACAGCAATTAATCCGATACTCGCAGGTCCGATACCTAACGTGAGCGGGATAAGGTTTTCCATTATGATTTCACTCCTTCAGCTGATTGCGAATAATGCTTCATGAAATAAACTAACGACTGCAACTCGATCGATAAATCGATGTGATGAACCCGAACGCTCGCTGGCACGTTCAACCGTGCAGGCGTGAAGTTCAGAATGCCTGTCACACCATACTCGACTAACTCATCCGCTACTGACTGTGCGAACTGGGATGGAACCGTCAAGATGGCGACATCGACCTGATTCGCTTCGATTTGTTCTTTCATGTCCGAAACATGATAGATTGGAACGTCATGCGTCGTTGTTCCGACCTTCTCTTCGTCCGCATCAAACGCAACGACTATCCGAGTACTATTATTCTTTAAAAAGTTATAATTTGCAAACGCTGTTCCGAGATGACCGACCCCGATCAAGGCAACATTCGTCACCTCATCTTGATTCAAGGTTTTCCGGAAAAACGTTAAGAGATGTTGAACGTTATATCCATACCCCTTCTTCCCTAGTGCCCCAAAGTAGGAAAAGTCGCGACGAATCGTTGCTGAATCAACCTTCACCGCCTCGCTTAACTCAGCAGAAGAGACGCGGAGCTTGCCTGAATTGTATAAACTTTGGATGAAGCGATAATATAGCGGCAACCGTTTTGCTGTCGCTTGTGGAATTTTTGTGTCTGGTCCATTCATCCTGCAGTTCCCCCTTCGGCCACATCCATCGTGGCACCCAAATCTTTGCAAAAAGCTTTCTACTCTCCTTGATTGTAAACCACTTCACATAGAGTCACAAATAATATATTCCGCAGGACCTCGCGCTTTTGTTCGTGATAGACTAAAGGGTGGAAGGATGGATGGAAATGATACTCTTACAAGTCAACCAACTCTCGAAATCATTCGGCGTCGAGCCGATTTTAGAAAATATCAAATTGGAAGTACAGGAGCGCGACCGAATTGCGCTCGTCGGTCGAAATGGTGCCGGTAAATCAACCTTGCTCAAAATCATCGCTGGTGAACTCAGTCATGACTCGGGCGATATCATGAAAGGTAAAGATGTCAAAATCGGCTATCTCGCGCAAGACAGTGGTCTCGAATCGAATGAGACGATCTGGAACGAGATGCTGACCGTTTTTGAACATCTGCAAGAACAAGAACGGACACTGCGCCGGATGGAAATCGAGATGGGCATGGAGCACATCTTGAACGACCCGGTCGCTTACGATCGACTCCTGAAGACGTACGATCAAGCGCAACATGACTTCTCAGAAGCAGGTGGTTATCAGTTTGAAGCGAATATTCGCTCCGTCCTGCACGGCATGCGCTTTTATCCAGACGATTACTCACGCCGGATCCAGACATTGTCCGGAGGTCAACGGACACGGCTCGCCTTAGCGAAGATGCTCCTGCAAGCACCAGAGCTTCTCATTCTCGATGAACCGACGAACCATCTGGATATCGATACGCTCGCTTGGCTTGAAAGTTACCTCGGTGGTTATCGTGGTGCCGTTCTGATCGTCTCGCACGATCGGTACTTCCTCGATCAAGTCGTCAATGTCGTCTATGAGCTCTCTCGTAATGTCTGTCGTAAGTTCACTGGGAACTATACGAAGTACCTCGAGCAAAAAGCGGCATTGTACGATCAAGAAATGAAACAGTTCGAACAGCAGCAAGAAGAAATCGCGAAGATGCAGGATTTCATTCAACGAAACATCGCTCGGGCGACAACGACAAAGCGTGCTCAAAGCGTTCGAAAACGGCTCGAGAAGGTCGACCGGCTCGACCGACCAGATGGAGATGAACGCAGTACGGTCCTCTCCTTCCCAATCGAAAAACAGAGCGGGAATGACGTTCTTCAAGTCAATCAATTGGCAATCGGTTACGAAGAAGCTGTCTCAAAAGACATCACGTTCCGCTTGCAACGCGGCGAATCACTGGCACTCGTCGGACCGAACGGAATCGGGAAGTCGACGCTCTTAAAAGTCCTCGTCGGTCGTTTACGTCCTCTCTTCGGTGATTTCCGTTTCGGCACCGGTGTCTCGATCGGGTATTACGATCAAGAGCAAGCGGAACTCAATGACCGGAACCGTGTCATCGATGAGATTTGGAACGAATGGCCACTGATGCGCGAACAAGAAGTCCGTTCTGTGCTCGGACAATTCCTGTTCAGCGGCGACGATGTCTTCAAAATCGTTCAAGAATTGTCTGGTGGCGAACGCGGACGTCTCGCGCTCGCAAAACTGAAACTCCGGAAGACGAACGTCCTCATCCTTGACGAGCCAACGAACCACTTGGATCTTGATTCGAAGATGGTCCTTGAGAACGCTCTTGTCGACTATGAAGGTACGCTACTCTTCGTCTCCCATGACCGGTACTTCATCGATCGGATCGCGACACGCGTCATCGAGATGAGTGAAGCTGGTGTGACAGAATACCTCGGCGATTATTCGTACTACACAGAGAAGAAGGCCGAACAAGAAGAAATCGCTCGCCTTGAAGCCGAAGAGGCAAAAGCGGCAAAAGTCACGGCATCGAAGACGATCGACAAAGAAGCACAGAAAGAAGAAAAAAAACGCCGTCAGCAAATCGAACAACTCGAACAAGATATTGAACGGCTCGAACAGCGTTCAGCGGAAATCGAACAGTTGCTTTGCGAACCGGAAGTCTTTAATGATATTCCAAAAGCGACAGCGTTATCTGCGGAACGAGACCAGATCGATGTCGATCTACTTGAATTGATGGAACGATGGGAGAACCAACACTGATGCGAACGAAAAGCTTTTTCATCAACCTGATTCAAGGACTGTTATCCGGTATTCTTTATTTCGTTCCGATGTATGCGGACTACGTGTCCGCCTTCATCCGCCCGGATGCCTTTAATGCTGCTCTTCCTTTGTTCCTTCTGATTTCTTGCATGATCGGACTTGTCATCCAGACATGGAGCGGTCTTCTCGTCAGTCTACTCTCTGGACTATGTTGTACGCTTCTAACGACACAACTGTTCGTCGAACTCAATGATCCATTGATCATATCCTATTATGGTAGCGTCACTCCCTTGACTGCCTTTTTGATCAGTTGTGTCGGGGTTTGGGCGCTGGCAATCATTTTTTATTTGCTCGATGGTTATCAGTATAGTAAACGTCACGGACTCGAAGGTTCTTCAAACGAAATCGATCCACAACCTTGAAGTCCGATCGATGAACTAGATACGCGATATGAAAAAAGGAGTGGAGATTCCGGTAGCTAGACCGGTCTTTCCACTCCTTTTTATTTAAATCGAAACGTTCGTCGTCAACATGGATCGTACACTGAATCAAGCATTCACACTTCTATCATTTTGTCGGTCGAGCAATCGTAAACGTCTTCCCGATCGTCGCATAATCATTTCCTGCTAAGCGAGCGACAGCCTTCAATCCTGCCGCATCGATCCGGAACGACTCGACGAGTTCATCCGCGACGTGATAGCGCAGTACTTTCCCGATCAAAAGATCGGCACCTTCTAGCTCGACATGTTGTGTTAAGCGCATCTCGAACCGGATTTTCGCTTCCGCGATTCCGGGCACGTCGATTGCGTCGCTATCGACGAGCGTTAAATCCGTCCGTTCGAGTTCACTTTCACCGTAAGCGAGTGGCGCAGCCGTCTCATTGACAGCGTCGACGATTTCTTCGCTGACGATATGGATGACATAGCTTTGTTTTGCTAGGATATTACGTGCTGTATCCTTTTGTCCCTGATCCGTCCGTTGTACGGCAATCACCAGTTGTGGCGGACTACTTGATGCGACCGTAAAGAAGGAAAAGGGGGCTGCGTTGACCGTCCCGTCTTCCCCTAGCGTCGTCACGAAGGCAATCGGACGCGGAATGATGCTTCCGATCAGTAATTTATAATTGTCTTTTGCGCTAAGCGTTGATGCCTCGAACTTCATGAATGACCCACCTTTTTCCTCACCCGATGAGTGCAGCGAGTGAATAGTCTCCAGCACCGATCATCGCCACTCCAAGGGCGATAACGATCAATGCCATGTTGTATTCGTACCCGTTCTGCGTCACCCAGTAACCATTCGCACCGTGTACTTTAACGATCGCGACAAGCATCGAACCGATGATGAGGATTGCAGCGATCCAGAGGAATACCCCGCTTGCAAACAATAATCCACCGATTAATTCAGCAAGACCCGCTGTAATCGCGAGTGCCTTCCCTGGCTTCATGCCGATTGATTCGAACCAACCGCCTGTTCCAGCGATGCCGTGTCCACCAAACCAACCAAATAATTTTTGTGTCCCGTGTGCAGCAAATGTTAAACCGATGATTAAACGAATGATTAAAAGTCCTGTATCCATCATTTCTCTCTTCTCCTTTTACCTAATGTTTTTAAGTTACTTTAAGTAACTCGATAAACAGACTATATCTTATCACTTACTAAAAGTAAATAGATTTGTTTTAGTTCTTTTTGTTACATTAAGTAAAATGATTCGATTTTTTTAGCAGAAGCGGGTATACTACAACTATAGAAAGGATGAGTGCTGATGGAAGAAGTCGCAATCCAACCGGCTCTTTGTCCCAAAGTCGAACATGCCTTTGAAATCTTAGGTAAGAAATGGACAGGTCTGATTTTACGTCACTTGTTGACGAAGACATGTCGTTTCAATGAGATTCAAGATGCCATCCCCGAATTATCAGGTCGCATGCTCACGGAACGTATGAAGGAGCTCGAAGCGGAAGGCATCGTCATCCGGACTGTCATTCCCGATCGTCCGATTAAGATTCAATACAGTTTGACCGACAAAGGGCGTCAACTCGAACCGGTCATTCGTTCCATTGAGGAATGGGCCGAACTACAAGACTAATGTATAGAAAAGCATCTTCTTCGGAAGGTGTTTTTTTATATGATATTTTGACATTGATAATCATTATCAATTAAAGTAAAGAAGTACAGCGAAAGGAGGAACATGCATGCAGATTGCAATTGGATTCGTCAGCATGTCCGGTAATACGGAAGATATCGTCTCGATCATTCAACGTGAGCTCGAGCAACACGATGTCGACGTGACGATCACAGAACTGGATCAATTCGTCGGGGAGGATCTATCACGTTTTGATGGTCTACTACTCGGCTCATATACATGGGGAGACGGTGATTTACCGTATGAAGCAGAAGATTTCGTCGAGGAGCTACGGGAACAATTTTTAGACGGGATGCCGGCTGCTGCTTTTGGTTCGGGGGATCTTGATTATCCGAAGTACTGCGCAGCCGTTGATTTGATTGAAGACGCATTAAAAGAAGCTGGGGCGACCATCGTCACGAATGGCTTGAAGATTGAGTTTGATCCGAACACACCGGAGAAACAAGCCGCTTGTCGCGCGTTCGCGCAAACGTTTCATCGCTTTTTACAACAGGTTCATGCTTGAGTATCGTTTGAATCCGTCATGTAAGGGAATTCTTAAAACAGACTCTATGAAAGTGAGATGAATGTTTTTATGACGATTCAAGCACTCGTCTTTGACGTCTACGGTACATTATTCGATGTCCATTCCGTCAAAGAACAAGCAGAGGAGCTGTATCCGGAACACGGAGAAGCGATCAGTAAACGCTGGCGAGAGAAACAACTGGAGTACTCTTTCCTCCGACAATTAAACGGACAATATGTGCCGTTCAGCCAAGTGACACAAGATGCCCTCCGCTATACGTTACTCGAACTGAAGCTCCATGTGACCGAGGAACAAATCACGACTTTAATGGAGACGTACCTGACACTTGATGTGTACCCAGAAGTTAGCTCTGTTCTCGAGACGATGGCGCATAAACGTTTGGTCGTCTTCTCGAATGGTTCCCATGATATGCTCGATCCGTTGATCGAACAGTCAGGTTTAGCCGATCGGTTCGAACATCTCGTCAGTGTCGATGATATCAAACAGTATAAGCCAGCACCTGCATCCTATATGCATGCCTTAAACACGCTCGGTCTAAAACGCGAGGAGATCCTCTTCATGTCCTCGAACGGTTGGGATATCACCGGGGCGAAGAGTTTCGGCTTCAAAACGGCATGGATCAATCGAAATGGACTTCCGGTCGAGGAATTGAATCTCGATCCCGATCGCATCTATGATGACTTGACGGGTATCACTGAATGGCAATGAACGAACAACAGCGGACTCCTATTTAGGAATCCGCTGTTTTCATGGATTTAGTAATTAGACAAACGTGAGTAACCCTTCTTGAATAGATCGAGTTTCAGACCGCCTTCTTTTTCGATGAAGAAGAGGTATTCGTTTTGATCCGTATCCTTATAGAAGACCTTAAATAACGTCAACGTCCGTTTTTTATTGTTCTCGACAGCAGTCACCTCATGCTTTGAGATGACCTCGGCTTGGACTTGTTCTGCATCCATCTTTTGAATCATTGGTTCGAATGACTTCTTTTCTTGATCCGTCACCGGTGTTCCGGAAGCAATCATGAAATAATCATCACTCGCCTTGTTCGTTAAACCATACTTCCGATCGACGATGACGACGTTACTGAGCTTACCATTGATTGTCTGATCAAAAGCATATAACTTTTGAATCCGGGTCTTTTCCCCTTCTGCTCGTCCGATTTCGTAAAGTGGACGTTGTTTCGTATTCGTCTCGACCGCTTTTTTATCGGGTACGAGTTCTTCCTTATAGGCGACTTGGTATGCGTTGACGATTTCTCGGACCTGAAGTCCGATCGCGACGATGACCAGTACCGCTAACAATGCGATGATGACTTTTTTCATTCCATTTCCCCCAAGTTGTTCGGATTCCTTACTTTAAATCTAGCCCAGGTTCTGCGTTCATGGCAAGTGTCGAATAGCGTAACGCGCGATATGGATGAATCGCAGCCGCTCCGATCATCGCCGCATTATCTCCACACAGGTGCATCGGCGGAATGATGAGATCGATTCCTTCCTTCTCACATGCCGCTTCGAGACCTTGGCGTAATCCTTTGTTGGCAGCGACGCCACCAGCAAGCAGTAATTGACGTCCCCCTTTATCCTTCACGGCACGGACCGCCTTCGTCACGAGTACCTCGACGACGCTCGCTTGGAAACTCGCAGCTAAATCTTCCGGAATGATCGTTTCCCCCCGTTGTTCGGCGTTATGCACGGCATTAATGACTGCGGACTTCAAACCGCTGAAGCTAAAGTCATACGAATCCTTTTCGAGCCAGACACGCGGAAAATGGAACGTATCCTGACCGGTCTGTGCCAATTGGTCGATTCGTGGACCACCTGGATACGGTAACTTCAACGTCCGAGCAACTTTATCATAGGCTTCCCCAGCGGCATCATCCCGTGTTTCACCAATGACTTCGTATACATCGTCTTCCGGCATGTAGATCAGTTCCGTGTGCCCACCTGATGCAATCAAACAGACGAGCGGAAACTCAAGCTCTTGCACGAGACGATTCGCATAGATATGACCTGCGATATGATGAACACCGATCAATGGTTTATCATGCGCAAAGGCGAGTGCCTTCGCTGCGCTGACACCAACGAGTAATGCTCCGACCAGTCCAGGTCCTTCCGTGACGGCGATCGCATCGATATCGTCAATCGTGACGTTCGCTTCCGTCAAGGCATCATCGATGACGTATGTGATCCGTTCGACGTGATGCCGTGAAGCCACTTCAGGCACGACGCCACCGAATCGTTTATGACTTTCGATTTGAGACGAGACGACGTTCGATAAGACGTCGATTCCTCCACGGACGACGGCAGCTGCCGTTTCGTCGCAACTCGATTCGATTGCTAGAATCAATGGTTGTGTCATAGGTCTTCTCCCTCCAGCTCCAGCCAGTAGATGGCAGCATCTTCATTGTTATCTTGATAATATCGTTTTCGGACACCAACATACTGAAATCCGAGTTTTTCATATAAAGTCCGCGCTGGTGTGTTCGAGACACGTACTTCGAGTGTCATCGCCCGCAAACTAAGCGCACGACCGACGGCGATCAATGCCGTTAGCAGATCTTCCCCAAGTCCTTGTCCGCGGTGCGACTGCTTGACGGCAATATTCGTAATATGTCCTTCATCCGCGATATGCCACAGACCAGCAAACCCGACGATACCATCTTGATCGGCAACGACATAATAGGCATTCGGATTTTGTGTCATTTCCGCTTCGAAGGCATCTAGCGTCCACGGTGTCGCAAACGATTCGAGTTCGACCGCATGAACACCTGCAGCGTCCTGTACGGTCATCCGACGAATGCCCTTACTCATGACGCTGTGCCTCGATCCATTTCGCCTCTGCTTCAGCTAGACGCAGGTAACGTGGTTCGAACGCATGCGCTTCGACCGTCTGGCGTGTTGCACCGAGTAAAGCGAGTACGCCGGCACGTGGCGTCCGGAAAGCAGGAGCCGCCTTTTCAAATGGCTGAAGAATCTCTTCGAACGCATCGACGTCTCCTGTGACGAGCGTATCTGGCGGTAACGTCTTCACAAAAGAAGCGATCTCGACATGCTGTTCTTCACCGATTCGTTTCCCGGCGTCGTACACTCCGACAAACCCTGCTCCACGCCGCGCATCTTGAATTGCTGCGACACGTCCCGTATGACCTGTCGAAGCCGCCATCAGTTCAAGTGTCGAGATGGCAACGAGCTCGATGTCCAGTGTATAGGCGAGCGTCTTCGCTGTCGTCGCTCCAATCCGTAATCCGGTATAAGAACCAGGACCGTCAGCAACGACGACACGTGTCAGTTGAGCCGGTGTCCATTTTGCTTCCACCATCAAGCGCTCAAGCAATGGCATGAGTTTCGTCGCATGATTCAAAGACGTGACATAAGAAGCTTCTGCTACAATCTGTTTCCCGTCTGAAAGAGCGACCGATAATTGTTTCGTCGATGTATCAATAGCTACGATTTTCATGATTTCAATCCCTCACATAATGTAATGTATCGTTCTCCGATCGGCGTCAGCTCAAAACGACGACTATCGTCACCCGTTCGCGTGATCGTGATTGCCAACCGTTCAGGTGGGAGGCTGTCCGCGATCAATTCAGACCACTCGACGACGGCGACGCCTTCACCGTTCAAATATTCTTCAAGTCCGATATCATCACCGGAACCTTCCAGGCGATAGACATCCATATGATAAAGAGGAAGACGTCCCGTATAGACTTTCATGATCGTAAAGGTAGGGCTGTTGACGTGGCGCGTCACACCTAACCCTTTCGCAAAGCTTTGCGTAAAGGTCGTTTTCCCAGCACCTAAATCCCCATCAAGCGTAATGACCATCCCTGCTTCTGCACGTCGTCCGAGTTCAAGGGCCAAGGCAGTCGTTTCTTCCAAGCTGTTTATTTTCAGTTCTATCATACGATGTCTCCTCCTTTAATACGTACTGTTCGTCCTTCTCTATTGTACCGAACGAAAAAGGCAAAAAAAAATACGAAACGCTGAACGTTTCGTAGTAAAGTTGAAGTTAAGTTTAAAATTGGTTGCGGGGGCCGGATTTGAACCGACGACCTTTGGGTTATGAGCCCAACGAGCTACCAGACTGCTCCACCCCGCGACGATAAACGTTTCGGATTTGATTATTTAAAAATTGGTTGCGGGGGCCGGATTTGAACCGACGACCTTTGGGTTATGAGCCCAACGAGCTACCAGACTGCTCCACCCCGCGATGATATAACGTTTCGACAGATATTAATATAACATGTGTCTTTTAAATTGGCAAGTCTTTTTGCCTTATTTCTTTTTACTAACTGTCATAATGAATATTCTTCTATACTGATACGAAAGGAGTGAGCAGATGGGATACTTATTAGATTTACGAAAAATCGTAGGCAACCGACCGTTGATCAGCGTGGGTTCGACTGTACTCGTCATAAATTCACAACATGAACTGCTATTTCAATATCGTTCGGATACACACAGTTGGGGACTTCCCGGTGGTTCGATGGAACCAGGTGAGACACTTGAAGAAGTCGCGATGCGTGAATTACAGGAAGAAACCGGACTTCAAGCACGCAGCGTTCAGCTGCTAGACGTCTTCTCGGGTCCTGATTACTTCTTCCGTTATCCAAATGGCGATCAAACCTATAGTGTGATCCATCTCTTTCAAGCAAAAGGCGTATCGGGTACATTACAAATGACGGACGGAGAGAGTCTCGACTTACGGTATTTCCCGCTGAATCAATTGCCAACACCGCTTGAAGCGCGTGCTGCAGCGCTCTTACAGCAAGTTACGCCTCGTCTTCTTGACACACCTTCTTCTTTTTAATCTAGATGCTTCGCTTAAACTGACACTTAACGTCTATTCGTCAGTTTTTTTATTTCTTTCCTATCAAGGAGTACACAAAAAGACCGACCTGC
>NZ_DGYQ01000031.1:36671-36977 GCF_002396765.1 Exiguobacterium sp. UBA5002 | reverse complement strand
CCTATATGATGGATCCATCCGCGCCTTCGTTCTTAGGCACTCAAACAATAATCAACTCGTATTCGATACACTCGAACTCGCCCTTCAAGGCGCACCCGAAAGTCGTCCTTTGCTTCATAGTGATCGAGGATTCCAATATACGTCGCATGCGTTTCGTCACATGACACGCGTGGCAGGCATTACACAAAGTATGTCTCGGGTTGGTAAATGTATTGATAACGGTCCGATGGAGTCTTTTTGGGGAGCGTTAAAGTGCGAAAGTTATTATCTACATAAGTTTGCGGAGTTCGACGAACTCCGACTCGC
>NZ_DGYQ01000031.1:0-36535 GCF_002396765.1 Exiguobacterium sp. UBA5002 | reverse complement strand
ACTTGACAGGGAGCAGTTCATGATTCGGTCCATGTGCGTATTTTTATGTTAAGTCGTCGAAACAGAAACCGTCTCGTTACGTGTGATAGCATCCACTAGTTGTTCTGCTGACACGATCGGACGCAACAGACGGCATAGTTCCTCTTGCGCTGTCCGTAAAGCAAGTGTTTCGACGACATCGAGCGATAATTCGAAATCTGCGAGTGCCGTCGGCTGCTCTTGTGCAAGAAGATAGTCACGCAACTCTACATAATCATCATCATGTCCGAGTAGCTTTTCCTGAACAAGTAGTCCGTAACCGACCTTACTCCCATGTAAAAACGCATGCGTTTCTGGATGAGGAGACAACGCGTTATGCACTGCGTGTCCGATTGCACCACGCGTCGCCGCGTCACCAAAACCGCCAATGCTCCCGGCTAACGGAATGACAGTTTCGACGAGATGTTGGATTTCAACAGGATACTCACGAAAACGCGTTTCCGTTATAGTCGTCGACAAGATAAGATCCTTACAACGCTCAGCTGTCCGGAGTGCCATCTCGATGACGGGATCCTCAGCCGATGATCCGCTTAAGGCACGTGCTTCATACCACTTCGCTAGCGTATCGACGAGTCCGGCGACGAAATAGTCATACGGACTTGCTGCGATGATCCGATGATCGAGTAAAAGCGCTTCAATCACGACGGGGAACGTATCAAATCGGATGTACTGTCCCTCTTCGTTATACATGACACTCAGCGGAGTCCACGGAGCACAGTTCGAGACAATCGTCGGAATGACGACAATCGGTCGATGTAATTGAAACGCGACCTGTTTTGCCGTATCGATGACACTCCCACCTCCGAGTGCAAGAATCACATCGTACGGAGCACATGCTTGTTTGAAAGCTTCCACCTGTTGATCTGTACAATGTCCTTCAAATAAAAAACGTGGTAATTCTGGTAAAGCAAAAGCGGCTGCTTCATAGGCTTGACGTCCATGAATCAGGACTGCTGAACGATCGCCTATCACTTCTTCGAGTTGATCCAGTGCGTGTTCCTCATGTATGTATTGTAAAACAGCTTGTCGAATCACAGAATCGCCTCCTAATATTTGTTATCGCTCAGTATACGCAAAAGAACTCACTTCGGCAATCATTCGATTTTTACAAGAGGAGCGCGTACACTAGAAAAGAGAAGAATTTACTACAAAGGAGTCGATGAATCGATGCAACAGATTACGTTAAATAACGGCATCAGCATGCCCCAACTCGGATATGGTGTCTTTAAAGTACCAGAAAAAGAAGTATATGAAGCGGTCAGCGAAGCACTCCGCGCCGGGTATCGTTCAATCGATACGGCGATGATTTACGAGAACGAAGAAGGCGTCGGTCGCGCCCTTCGTGACTCGGGCATCTCCCGGGAAGAGATCTTTCTGACGACGAAAGTCTGGAATTCTGATCACGGCTACGAAGAAACACTTGCCGCTTTCGAGACGAGTCTACAAAAGCTTGGTGTTGATTACGTCGATTTGTATCTGATTCATTGGCCGATGCCAAAAGAAGATCGTTATGTCGAGACATGGCGGGCGCTCGAACATCTCTATGCAGAAGGAAAGACGCGTGCCATCGGTGTCTCGAACTTCCATATTCCTCACTTGGAACGGATTTTAGCCGAAGGATCGATTGTTCCTGCTGTCAATCAGATCGAACTCCATCCGTTCCTCAGCCAAGAAGCAATCCGAGATTTTTGCCGTAAGCACGGTATCGTCGTCGAAGCCTGGAGTCCGTTGATGAAAGGACGCGACGCGTTGACGCATCCGGTCATCGTCGATATCGCCGATCGTCATCAGAAAACGCCGGCTCAAGTCGTCCTCCGTTGGCACCTGCAACACGACATCGTTGCGATTCCGAAATCCGTTACGCCAAGCCGCATTCGCGAAAATCTCGATGTCTTTGACTTCAGCCTGTCAGACGTTGATATCCAAGCGATTGATCAATTGAACGCTAACGTGCGTACAGGATCAAATCCGGATCATAAATAAGACGAGACGATTCTCGTTTAATCTCTATACAAAAAGAAGGTACTTTTCGGATTTGATCCGAAAAGTACCTTCTTTGATGGTGCCCCTAAAACGTGATTCCAGTCTATTATTTTAGCGGTCTAAATTATTTCCGTGGTCTTGCTTGGCGATGTCATCCGATTGATGTTTCGATTGACGATGTTCTTCGCCGTCTTGCGTTGCATCATGTTCTTTTTCCTCGCGTTCTGTTTCCGGCCGGCGGAAATCGTCATCCCGACGCATCGCGATGTCCGGTTCCCGGTTCCCGTCGAGTTTTTTTGAATGATCGATTGCCTGCTCGTCTTGCGGCATCTTATCCGTACCGGCACGGTGCAAATCAATCTCTGCATGCTCTTCCTTCGAATCTTTATCAACATCAAGCGGATTACCGGAGCCGAGCTGTGCATTGGAGTTCGCATCTGATGACGTATGCGTCTCTTCGCCACTACCATAACGGACTTTTACATCAGGATGCGTATTGTCTGTATTTAAATGTGGATCGAACTGGATGTCTTGGACTTCAAGTAACAGAACGAAGCCCCCACCTTCGACTTCCGTTTTGCGTTGTTCGATTTCATTGTCTGATAGATCAAGTGACCCGAACAGATCATCGACTTCTTGATCACGACCTTTGTTCCCACGAATCCGATCAATCCAAGACGGTTTCGTCGTCGCGATTTCTGCGTCCATTTGGCTACGGACGAGTGCGATGTTCGACTTCTCCTTGACGATGACGTAGAAGTCTTCCTCCCGGTGTCCTTGAATGTGCAGTTCGTCCATTTTTGAGATCAATTCTTCCTCTGAATAGAACGTTCCGATATATTGTTTTGTTTTCATGGATGTTCTCCCCTTATTAACACGATTTGTCATGCGTGACTTCTATAAGGAGTATTTCCTCTTTTGCGTTAAAATATGCCAAAAAATATGCGTTCCGTTAAAACGTCATCTGTTTGACATGTAAACAATCATTCGCCGACGAGTTTCAGACCAATCGTCGCACTTAAGACGAGACCGATACAAACCAGTCGCTTCCAGTCTTTTGATTCGTTATAGAGCACCATGCTGAGAATCGCACCGCCCGCTGCTCCGATTCCCGTCCATACCGCATACGCCGTTCCCATCGGTAAACCATTCATCGCAAGCGTTAAGAATAGGAAACTGAGTCCGAATCCTGTTCCCATCAACAGTAGATTCTTCGCATCCTTATTTTGATTGAACGTATTGATCAAGACGACACCAAACATCTCAAAGATTCCGGCAATGATTAAATAAATCCAACTCATGCTGATTTCTCCTCTCCACTGACTAACTTCAGACCGATGACGCCGAAGAGTAAGACAGCAATCAATGCTAATTTCATCACGGAAGCGGCTTGATCGAACAAGACGATATCCGTCACGACCGTTCCTGCTGTTCCGAGACCGACGAAGACAGCATAGACCGTTCCGACTGGTAAATGGTTACTCGCTTTAATTAGCACGGTAAAGCTAACGATGATACAGACGATCGTTGCAGCCCACTCAAGTGGTGTTGCCGCATGTTTTAATCCGATGACCCAGCCCACTTCAAAACACGCTGCGACGATGATGCCAATCCAATACTTTGCCATAGTAATTGCCTCCTGATAGGTAAATTCAAATGAAAAAGCCCGGGAGTAAGCGAGACGATTCGCTTTACTCCCGGGCTTTTATCCCTCCGTTGCATGGACAAACGTCCATGTTCCTCCCTCGGTCCAGCCGTACGGAACCCTAGAGGATACTCCCTATTCCATTCGATACAACCACCCTAGCACGCCCTTTTTCCTATGTCAAACAGGAATCCGTTCCCCATCTGTCAAATAGAATCAAAGTGACTTCATCTGAAAGAGGAGGATGCTGCATGCGGTATAAAATCAATGATCAACTTCGGATTCGTCGTTTTACACCAGAAGATGTAGAAGCGGTTCACGCTTATGCCTCACAACCCATCGTCAGTCAATTCCAGTCGTGGGGACCGAATACCGAAACGGATACGAAACAATTCCTACACGATGCGCTTGAAAGTGAACTCGAGACACCAAGACGTCGTTATGTCTTTGCCGTGACGTTTCCAAGTGACGTCGTCATCGGTGCCGGTGAACTCGTCATCACAGACGTTGATAATAAAATCGCCGAAATCGGATACGTCCTCTCGCCTGATGAATGGGGGAACGGATATGCGACGTCGATCGCCTCTTTCCTTCTCCAATTCGGTTTCGAAAAACTAGAACTACACCGCATCACGGCAACGTGTGACCCACGAAACGTCGCTTCCGAACGCGTGTTGCAAAAGGTCGGCATGACGAAGGAAGGACAGCTTCGCGAGACGGTCTATCTCGAAGACCACTGGCGCGATTCCTTGATTTACGGCATGCTCGACTGGGAATGGCAAGTGGATCACGAAGAAGATAACTAACATATGACTTCAAACGGTGTGCCGAGGCATACCGTTTTTTTATGGACAATCTCCTATTTTTTTGATTTTTATCAATTTTTAAACAAGCGCATGCTACACTATTCATAATGACAAATTTTAAGAATTGGAGTGAACCTCTTGATGAAAAAATGGACTGCTCATGTTGCTGGACTTGCCGCAACGTTAATGCTGAGCTCGGTTTTACCCGCACCCGCTTTCGCTGAATCGCCACCTGCTCAACCGACAGCAGAAACACAAACAGTCACCGAGACGACCGGGACGGCTTATGTGAAAGAGGATGCCGCGTTGCTACAAACGGCTGATTCCACAACGGTCATTCAACAACTACCAGCAGGAACGACATTGAAGACGCTCGGCACGGACGGTGACTTCACTCGTGTCAGTTGGCAAGAAGGCACTGCTTATGTCGCAACAAACGCGTTAACGCAAACAGCACCTGTCTTTCAAAAACAAGCAACACTGACGTCGAAAAGTCCACTCTCATTAGTTGCTTCACCATTTGATTCCACCGTCGTGACGACACTTCCCGCCTATCAGCGAATTGATACATACGGCACTTTCGACACGTTCACGCGTCTGAAATGGAACGAGCAATACGTCTACGTCTCTACGACACAACTCGAGCAACTTCCGAAATTAGTTGGAACGCGTTATGCCAAACGAGCGACTTCCCTTTTCTTTGAACCGAAGACGACAAGCGCGAAGACAGTCGTCACTCAAAATCAAGCATTCGAAACGTTCGGTACGATCGATACTTTTACGCGTGTTGCGACTAAGACGGGTTACGCCTTCGTATTGACGACTGATTTAGCAGATGCGCAGGTCGTGAACCATCCGGAAACAGGGCTACGTTACGTCCAACAGCAGACGACGGTCTATGCTACTGCGACTACGAAAGGAAAAGTCGTACAATCGCTTCCTGTGAATACTTCGCTTCAAACGTACGGCATCGAGGGATCATTTACACGAATCAAACGAAACGACGAGTATGCCTATGTGCTGACGGCACATCTTGGTACATTGAAATACTATTCGAAGACTGCACGCCTCTATGTTCAGCGTGCTACACCGATCTATTCGGATGCCAAATCTTCAAGTCCTGTCTTGAAGCACCATCAAACGAATACGCTGCTGACGGTGTATGGCACAAGCGGTGCCTATAGCCGGATCATCTTCCGTGGAGTTCATGCTTACGTCAAGACAGCTGATCTCGGTACTGGAAAAGTCTATGCAGCAACCGGGACACGATACGCGAAACGCAACTTGTCCGTCTACACATCTGCGTCGACGAAGAGCAAAATCATGTATTCCGTCAAACGAGCTGATAAGCTAACGATTTACGGAACAAGCGGCAGTTACACACGCTTGAAAAAAGGATCGGTCTACGGTTACGTCAAGACGACGGATCTCGTCACGAAAAAGCCGGATCTGTATGACGTCACTGGCCAACGCTACGTGACGGAAGACGATGTCGTCATTCGTTCGCAGGCAAAACTATCGGGTAAAAAAATCGGCACATTCAAAAAAGGGGCCTCGATTTCGATCTACGGAAAAAGCGGTTATTATACACGCGTCAAATATAAAAACACCTTTGGTTTCGTCGATTCGAGTCGCATCGGACTGAACAAGCCGACGGCAAAAGCAAAAAAAGGCACGACATTTTATGTCCATCTGGACCAGACGCCCCTCTTCTCTGCCGACGTGGCTTACAGTCGCCCAGCTGCCTATTTGAAGAAAGGGACGAAATTAATCGGTCTAAAATCAATTGATGATGATTTTTGGCAAGTTCGCCTGGCAAATGGTCAGACGGGTTACGTCCTCAACCCTTATATCAGCACGAGCAAACCCGATATGAAACTGACACAAAAAGCGATCGACCGGGCGAAAATCTATACGGTCAAACAGACGACGTCGTTCTTTGCGAGTCCGACAAGTCCAAAAGGTAGCGGACTCGTTGAACAAGGCAAACGCGTTTATCCGCGTCATCGAGTCGGAAACTTCTATGTCATCCAGTCAGGCTGGACACCTGTTTATCTTCCTGTATCCGCCGTGACGATCACGTCCGATAAACGGGTCGTCAAAAAGAACAATACGCGTGGTGAAAAGCTGATCCAAGCAGCCGTCCAACATATCGGCACACCATACACATGGGGTTCGCAAGATGCCGTGAACGGTGGTTTTGACTGTTCCGGTTTGATTCACTACGCGACGAACAAGGCTGGAAAATACGGTGGTCGGACGAATGTTCGTGGCTACTGGTATGGTGCTTTCTTTACGAATCGCCGGACGAGTATCTCGAGTGGTAAACGCTCGGATATCGTCTTCTTCCAGAACACCTACACGGATGGTCCATCGCATATCGGAATCATGCTCGATAGCGAACACTTCATCCATGCAGGCGGTTCACAGCTTCAAATCAACTCGATTTACGAACCGCGTTGGCAGGAGCATTTCCTCGGCTTTAAATCGATGTAATAAAAAAGACGAATCCGTCGGTTTCGACGGGTTCGTCTCTTCTTATCGCAACACGTCAGAAAGTCATCTCGACGTATTTCGCCACTTGTCGGTCCATCAAGTATAATTCGATCTGTTCACGATAGGCTTTATAGTGGTCGGATGCGATATGCGCTTCAAGCGCTTCTTCGTCCCGATACACTTCATACAGCATGAATTGATGCTCATCCTCGATCGATTGGTGCAAGGAATAACGTAAGCATCCTTCTTCTTTTTGTGAAGCATGATAAACCGTTTGTAAAATCGGGAAGACTTGATCCGCAAGTCCAGCTTTGATGGTAAGTACAGCATTAACGACGATTTCTCCCATGTTACATTATCCCCTTTCGTGATTACCTGTATCTGTACCCATTTTCACGAAAAGACACACGTTAAAGGAGCTAGAACATGCAAACTCAACTTTTTGAAGCACTCGAACAATTCGAACCGACGATGATCGCATTACGCCGTGATTTCCACCGCCATCCGGAACTATCCTTCCAGGAAGTCCGCACACCAGAACGGATTGCCGCCTTTTACGCAGAACAAAGCATTCCTCATCAAACAGCCGTCGGAGGTCGTGGTGTCGTCGCGACGATCGAAGGCAAACAGCCTGGTCCGACGATTGCTGTCCGTGCCGATTTTGATGCTTTACCGCTTCAGGAAGAGACGACGCTTGCCTTCCGGTCGATCCATCCCGGGGTCATGCATGCTTGTGGACACGATGGTCATACGGCGATGGTGATGGCCCTTGCTGCTACGCTCTATCCGATACGCGATCAATTGCAAGGAACGATTCGGATCATTCACCAGCATGGCGAAGAGGTCTTCCCCGGCGGAGCAATCCAAATGATCGAAGCCGGCGTCCTCGAAGGGGTCGATGCAATTTTCGCGACACATCTCGAAAATGATTTACCAGTTGGCACGATTGGGTTTCGGGAAGGACATACATTGTGTGCGATCGACGAATTCGAAATCATCGTCCATGGTCAAGGTGGGCATGCCCAGGCACCGCATAAAACAAAAGATGCTCTCGTCGCTGGAGCGCAACTCGTCTGTAACTTACAACATCTCGTTAGTCGACGGGTCGATCCGTTTGAGCCGGCTGTTCTCGCAATCGGTTCTTTCCATGCAGGAACAGCACCAAATATCGTTACGGGTGAGGCACGCATTGTCGGGGAAATCCGAACGTTCAACGAGACACTGCGGCATCAGCTCCGGCAAGAAGTCGATCTTGTCGCTAAGACGACGTGTGCCGGCATCGGTGCTTCGTATTCGATTGACTTCACGACTGGTTACCCGGCGCTCTGGAATCACCCGGACGAGACAAAGCTCGTTCAGGAAGCTGCTGCTTTCTTACCGGAAGCATCCGTCCGGGCACTCACACCAATGATGGCTGCGGACGACTTCGCACATTACTTAACACACGTCCCGGGTAGTTATTTCTTTACGGGTTCTGGCTATACGGACGGTCGCGTCAACTATCCGCAGCACCATCCACAGTACGAGATCAATGAACAAGCGTTGTTGATCGGTGCGAAGACACTTGGAGCAACCGTTTTACGTGCCTTAAATTCTAAGGATTGACTTTATTTCTTTGTGAATGGTATCATCACAACAATGATAACGAATGACATCAACTTCATATACCCTTATCAAGAGTGGACCGAGAGATCTGGATCGATGACGTCCCAGCAACCTGCGCATAGCAAGGTGCTACGACCAGCAAAGCGAAAGCTTTGGTTGATAAAAAGCGGCGACTCCTTTTGCAACCAAGCGAAGGAGTCGTTTTCGTTTTCTCGCTGTCAGACATACAATGGGGATTTCCCACGGAGAGGAAGAGACAGATGGAAAAAGCAACATTTGCAGGTGGATGTTTTTGGTGCATGGTGACACCATTTGAAGAATTACCAGGAATCGAGGGAATCGTATCAGGTTACATGGGCGGACACGTCGATAACCCGACGTACGAGCAAGTCAAAACAGGAACGACGGGACATCTCGAAGTCGTCCAAATCACGTTTGATCCGAGCCTGTTCCCGTACGAGCGTTTACTTGAACTCTACTGGCCCCAAACGGATCCGACGGATGCAGAAGGTCAATTCCAAGATCGCGGTACGCAGTACGCGCCAGCAATCTTCTATCATACGGATGCGCAGCATGAAGCTGCGATTACTTCTCGTGACGCTCTTGCTGCAAGCAACCGTTTCAAACAGCCAATCGTGACGCGGATTGATGCCGCTTCTGAATTTTATCCAGCGGAAGAGTACCATCAAGACTTCCATAAGAAAAATCCAGAACACTACAAAAAAGATCGTGCTGCTTCTGGGCGCGATGCTTTCATCGAACAGGAATGGAAAGATACGACGACGGTCTAATTCAAAAAATGCATATAAAAAACAGGTCAGTAAACATTTGTTTGCTGACCTGTTCCATTGTTATGAAAAAAATAAGTCATGAAACACGTTCTACTTGATCCTTCGCCCTCTCTTCCGGCGCGACGACTTGATACCGCTTCAAAACGAAGATCCCACATACCATGACGGCGAGACCGACGAGCTGACCGAACGATAAATCAATTTGTGGTAAACCGAACCAGCCGAACGTATCAACAGCAAGAGCAAAGCTTAACTGCGAAATCAGAACGACAGAGATCGCGATGGACGGACCAAGCAACTGAATCCCACGCATGACACAAAAAACGACGCCGACACCGACAAGTCCACCAAACCAATAGAGTGGCGATACGTTTTGGATCTGTCCGATTGTTCCACCACGAAACAGAACATACGTGACACTTGCTCCGATGAAACCGACGAAGAAGACCAGCGTCGTTGTCGCCCAAGCACCGAACGCGTCACTCATCCGAGCATTCAATACCGTCTGTAAACTGATTAACATCCCTGCCAACACGGCACACACGATTCCTATTACCATGTTCGTTCCTCCTTACTCATAGCTGTTACCGTTCGCCTTCTCGCGAATCCGCTCCAAATCGACGATGATGATTTTCCCGCGTCGTCGAACGAGAATCTCCTCTTCACATAATTTCGTGATGATCCGGTTGAGATGGCGATAACTCGTTCCAAGCCAGTCAGCGACGTCATGCAGGTTCGACGTCCGCATCTCCTGATAAAACAAACTGTCACTGGCTTCAGAAGCGATCGATAACAAATACCCTGCAAATCGCTCTTCGACGGTATACAACACGTGATGCGTCGCTGATTTCGAGTCGGCATACCACTTGGCTGTGATCGTGCGTAATAAAAATTGCAGAAAGACGTTCGTCGTATTGTGCTCGCGTAAAATCGCATACGGTACGCTCAACACCTCGACGTCGGTCACCGCTTCGACCGTATTCAATACTTCCCGTTCGTTGATGAACTCAGCGTCACCGATCACTGTCAGTGGTGTCTTGAATCGCAGAATCCGCTGTTTCCCTTCTGACGAGGCAGCAGATATCTTGACCTTGCCTGCGACGATGAAGTACATCCGGTCGATCGCTGCCCCTGTCGTACAGAGGAGTTCCCCTTTTTGGAAGGTTTCTTGACGCAACCAAGCGCGCGTCTCTTCCGTCAAAATCGTATCCAGTCCGTACTGTTGAATGACGGTTTCCATGTTTATTCCCTCCCTTTAGGCAAGTGAGAAAATCGCAACTCCTGCAAGCATGAGACCCACACCAACCCACTGACCACGATTTCCTTGTTTTTTTAAGACACCGAACCATCCCTTTAAATCAATCACAAACGCACATAAAATCTGTGCGACGAGTAATAAACACATCGCCCATGTCATCCCGAGTTTTTGGATTGCTGTCAGTTCCGTTACGACGACTAGCACGCCAATCAAACCGCCGCTTGCATAAATCCACGGTAACTGACGGAAGCCACCGATTTTCCGATCTCGTACGAAACTGTAAATGACTAAACAACCCATCAGACCCACAAAGTGGACGATCAATACGGACAACCACGGTCCGACGCCTGTCGCAAGGCGCGCATTGAATATGCCTTGCAGGGCGATGAACAGACCGCTCATCAAAGCAAACACGACTCCTTGCACGTCATCTCCTCCTTTAATCTCTACACTAGAGTAGACCTTACTCGTGCCCTACTTGAAAAGGACAAATGTCCCATTTTCAAAAAAACATGAAAAAACCCGCTGTCCACAAGTGGCATCACGGGTCCCTCACTATATACTCATGTCGTAAAACGAGTCGTCGTTTGTTTCAGCTGTTCCTCTGCTTCCGCCATCATGCGCGTAAACAACTCCGCAACAGTCGGCACATCATGAATCAATCCCGCAACCAGTCCAGCGTTGACATACCCTTTCTCCTCATCGCCCTCAAGAGCGCCCGTAATATGATACGACTCATTCGTCTGATCGAGAAAAGCAGCAGGTGTCTCTGCTGTGAGTCGTTCGACGTAAGGACCATCAAGGACACGTCGGACGAATCCGACGGAACGTCCGATGATACGTGTATCGGTATCGGTCGCATCCATTAAGTGCGCCTTGTATGCCGAATGAACCTTCGCCTCTTCCGTCGCGATCAATCGTGTTCCGAGCTGGGCACCAGCCGCACCAAGTAACAGAACAGCTGCCAGTCCACGGCCGTCACCAATCCCACCCGCTGCCAGGACCGGAATGTTGGCCCGATCGACGAGTTGCGGAATCAAGGTCAGCGTCGTCAACTCGAGCGGTGAATTGATACCTGCCGCTTCAACTCCCTCCGCTACGAGTACATCAGCGCCCGCCTGTTCTGCCTTTAACGCCTGTTTGACTGAAGCGACAACCGCGATCGTTTTGATGCCGGCAGCTTGAAGTCGCGCTATGTACGGTGCCGGGTTTCCTGCCGATAAGGAGACGACCGGGATCTTTTCTGCAATCGCGAGATCAATCAGTGCTTCCGTATAAGGAGACACCCGAATCGCGATGTTCAAAGCAAATGGTTGATCCGTCAGCATTCGTGTCTCGTGAATCCGCGACGCCACTTCATCGACCGACAATGTCCCGCACCCGAGCGTTCCGAGTCCCCCGGCATTCGAAACCGCTGCCGTCAGCGCCGCATGACTAATGTTACCCATTCCTCCTTGGATCAAAGGATATCGAATTTTAAAGAGCTCACAAATCGGAAACATGTCTTTCCTCCGTTCTCGACTTCACTCACATGCTATACTGACATGGAATGAATAGTAGTTCATCTTATTATAGAAACGAGGTATTCTGTTATGAAGATTCCGTATCAATCGATTCATCCGAACGTCGCCTCCGATGTATTCATCGCTCCTGGCGCTTATCTGATCGGAGACGTCACGATCGGTTCCGAGTCTACGGTCTGGTTCAACGCTGTCTTACGCGGTGACGAAGGACCGATTACGATTGGGAAACGATGCAGTATCCAGGACAACGCGACGATTCATCTGTATGAAGGGGCACCCGTCGTCATTGAAGATGAAGTAACGGTCGGACATAACGCAATTTTACACGGTTGCAAAATCGGACGTCGTTCGATCGTCGGAATGGGTGCGACCGTTCTTGATCACGCAGAGATCGGTGAAGAATGCATCATCGGGGCGAATACGTTAATTCCATCGGGAAAAGTTTTCCCACCCCGTTCGCTGATCATCGGCTCACCCGGTAAAGTCGTGCGTGAACTAACAGAAGCGGATCTTGCGATGATTCAGGAGTCGATTGATTCTTATGTCGATAAAGGATATGCCTTCCGAAACATTCTCGCAGAATCTGCTGAACAGAACACATCTGAATGACACGAATGCGGGGCGGATCAACTGATCCGTCCCGCTCTTTTCATTCGAATAAATGCTCACCGTTCCGCAAACAGCGGATGTTCCGCCGCATCGTACGAGGCACTGCGTTGCGACACATCGTGCGTCTCTTCAAAGATTGATTCGAAGAACCGACTCGCTGGTTGTGCGAGCAATCGGTAATATTGTTCGAACAAGAGCGCCGCGTGATGTCCGCTCCACGCATCTGGTAACAGTTCTTGCGGTAATCCGGGATCTGTGAATAGAAACTTCCGGTATTCATGTACGAGCATCGTCCGTTCGACGAAACACTGTTCATCCGTCATTTCTCCGAGTTGGAGCTGACTTTGATGGACGATGTATTGCCGGCTGTAATCCGTGATGAACGTCTCGTAACGCTCCTGCAATTCCTCCAGCGGAAACGCACGCTCGACGAGGGATTGATCCTGCTTCGGACCGTGGTATTCACCGACGAAGAAATCGACATACTCTTCGATCTCGTACGACGCGATCAATCGTTCCGCCTCTTTTTCAAGTGGATTCGGTGAGATCCAAACCCCATTCGATAAGTTGCCAAACCCACTCCACGTCAGTTCTTTGCGGAGCTCATCACGAATCTGGCGTTTATCCTCCGGAATCGTGTACATCAGCGTCCGCCACTTCCCGTCCCAGTCGTGCGGTGTTGATCTGTAGATCCGGCGTGCGGCCTCCTCCATCCGTTCCACCCCACGTGGTGTCAATGAATAGAAGCTTTTATTTCCTTGTTTCTCGGAGACGAGCCAGCCTTGTTTAACCATTCGGGACACAGCAACCCGAACGGCCTGCTCGTTATGTCCGAACTCTTTGACGAGTCGAATTAAACTCCCGACCCAAATTTGATTGCCGTAATGGCGGATATAATCGCCGTAAATCGTAAAGATCATCGATTGGGTGTTCGCACTCATGGTATTCACTCTCTCTTCAGTCGTTCATAGTGTGTATCGTTAGTATACGGGTTATTTCAAACGTCGACCATCCTCATTTTCCTTCAAAGCGTGGTGCTCGTTTTTCAGCGAAGGCTTGTAGCGCTTCCTGACGATCAGCCGTCGGAATGACGACTTCATAGGCTTCCGTTTCGAGCTGTAGTCCTTCTTCGAGTGAGACATCCCGCCCTTGATCAATCGCTCGCTTCGCTTGGCGCAAGGCAATCGGACCATTCTGTAACATTTGATGGGCAAACTCAAGACACGTCGTCATCAACGCTTCCCGAGCGACGACGGCTGTCGCGAGTCCGTATCGTTCTGCTGTCATCGCATCGATTTTTTTCGCCGTGAAGATCAATTCCTTTGCCCGAGTCTCCCCAATCAGTCGTGGCAAGCGTTGTGTTCCACCGGCTCCTGGAATGATCCCGAAGCTAGTTTCCGTCAAGCCGACGAGTGCATCCTCGACGAGAAAACGGAAATCACAGGCAAGGATCCACTCGAACCCACCGCCGAGCGCGTGACCGTTGACGGCTGCGATTGTTGGTTGCGGCAATTGTGCGATCGAAGTGAAGACATTCCGGATCGCAAGGACATTACGCCGGACTTCTTCTTCGTTTAAATGCACGCGTTCTTTTAAATCGGCACCCGCACTAAATGCTTTCCCCGTTCCCGTAAACAGAACGACCCGCGCTTCCGGGTCGACCGATAACGCATCGACCTGTTCTTGCAAAGCGACAAGCGTCGGATAATCGAGACAGTTCAAACGTTCTGGACGATCAATCCGGACGATTGCGATATAGCCTTCTCGTTCTAAGTGAATCATACGAGTCCCTCCCGATCGACGACGAGTGCGATCCCTTGTCCGACTCCAACACACATCGTCGCGAGACCATAGGTCCGGTTCGTCCGGCGCATCTCATGCAATAATGTCGTCAAAATCCGGGCCCCACTCGCACCGAGTGGATGACCGAAGGCGATCGCACCGCCGTTGACGTTGACTTTTTCGCTTGGTAAACCAAGTGCTTCGATACAGGCAAGACTTTGAGCCGCAAACGCTTCGTTCAACTCGATTTGATCGAGCTGTTCGACCGTCAACCTTGCCCGTCGGAGGACTTTTTCCGTTGCGTCGATCGGTCCGATCCCCATGATGGCAGGTTCGACCCCTGCCGTCGCACTCGCCCGGTAATACCCGAGCGGCGTCAAACCGAGTTCGTTTGCTTTTTCTTCACTCATCAATAACAACGCCGACGCACCGTCGTTGACACCTGAAGCATTCCCCGCCGTCACGGTACCATTTGGGAATAACGGACGAAGTGTCGCCAGTTTCTCACGTGTCGTCTCAGGACGAGGATGTTCATCGCGGTCGAAGACGCTGACGTTACCTTTCCGGTCTGTTTGTGTGACCGCAACCAGTTCGTCCGTGAAGTGCTCTGCCTCGATGGCTCGTTTTGCGCGTTGCTGGCTTTCGAACGCAAAGTCGTCCTGTGCTTCGCGCGAGATTCCGTACTGACGGGCGACGTTCTCAGCTGTTTCTGGCATCGAATCCGTTCCGTATTGATCTGCTAAACGATCATTGACGAAGCGCCAACCAATCGTCGTATCGTACATCGTCTGGTTGCCACGTGGGTTGGCCTGATCCGGCTTCGCGAGAACGAACGGTGCACGCGTCATGCTTTCCGTTCCACCAGCGATATAGATATCACCTTCACCTAAGGCAATCCCACGCGCTGCCGCGATGACGGCGTCCAGTCCAGATCCACATAAGCGATTGATCGTCGTACCGGCGACTTCGACCGGTAGACCAGCTAGTAATCCCGACATCCGGGCGACGTTGCGATTGTCTTCTCCCGCCTGATTCGCATTGCCAAAAATGACTTCCTCGATCGTCTTCGGATCGACTTGTGGATTACGCTCAAGCAACGCTTCGATGACGCGTGCTCCTAAGTCATCTGGACGAACCTGACGCAACGCGCCATTATAGCGACCGATCGGTGTCCGAACGGCATCGATGATGGCGACCCGTTTCATGATGTCACCTCGCGATTCGTATAGTCATAGACGCCACGACCGGTTTTACGACCGAGTCTGCCCGCTTTAACATACTGTTCGAGTAGTGGTGCCGGACGGTATTTTTCTCCGAGCTTCTCATGCAGATACTTTAAGTTGTGGAGCCGAGTATCAAGTCCGACTAAGTCCCCGAGTTCGAATGGTCCCATCGGGTAGTTTAAGCCGAGTTTGATCGCTTTATCGATCTCTTCTGGTGTCCCGAGTCCTTCTTGTAACATGTAGAACGCTTCGTTTCCGACGAGCGCACTGATCCGCGAAGTCACGAACCCAGGAAACTCACGGATGACGACCGTTTCCTTCTGCATCTGACGCGCTACCTGCTCAAGAGCTGCGACCGTCTCATCCGACGTTTCAAGACCACGAACGAGCTCGATCAGTGGCATCAGATGGACCGGATTGAAGAAATGCATCGCCATGACCCGGTCCGCCCGGTTCGTAAAGGAGGCGATCTCCGTCGGACTCATCGTCGACGTGTTCGTTGCGAAATAACAGTCCAGACGTGCATTCGCTTCTAGCGTTTCAAAGACTTGCTGTTTGATGCTGAGTTGTTCCGGTACTGCTTCAATGACGAGATCCGCTTGTTGTGCCGCCTCAGCTAGGTCGGTCGACAGATGCAGTCGATCGAACAGTCCCTCGACCTCACTTGTCGTCATCTTGCCACGGATGATGCCTTTTTCCGCGATTCGTTCTAATTCTTGCAGTGCTCCTTTGACGTATTCCTCTTTAATATCAACGAGTGTCACCTGAAATCCGCGGTGTGCGGCCACATAAGCGATACCACGTCCCATGACGCCGGATCCGACGACGACGAGTTGTTCTACCATCTGAATTCCCCCTTATCCCCTGTGCTGTTAAAAAAGGCTGGACTTCCCGACGGAACTCTAGCCTTCCCTCTTGCTTATAGTCCGAACGGATTGAGTGGACGACTGCCGTAATACGACAAGATACTTTTTGTTTCCGTGTACAGATCAAGCGTCTCGATACAGAGTTCTCGACCGAATCCTGATTGTTTGTAGCCACCAAACGGTGTGCCCGGGAAGGCAGAGAACGGACAGTTGACCATGACGATGCCGGCTTTGATTTGATTCGCGACACGTGTCGCTTTCGCGCCATCTTTCGTCCAAACGGCTGATCCGAGTCCAAATGATGTATCGTTCGCTAGGCGAATCGCTTCTTTTTCATCTTTGAACGGCATGACGACGACGACCGGTCCGAAGATTTCTTCATTGACCGCTTTCATCTCGTGCGTGACGTCCGTGATGATCGTCGGTGCGTACCAGAATCCTTTTTCGTATCCTTCTGGTGCTGTCGCGTGACCACCTGTGACGATCGTTGCGCCGTCCGCTTTCGCCGACTGGACATATCCATCGATGACATCGACCTGTTGTTGATCGATGATCGCTCCAACGTGTGTCCCTTTATCAAACGGATTACCGAGGACGAGTTGTTTTGTCTTCGCGACGAACTGTTCCATGAACGCGTCGTAGATCTCTTCGTGGACGTACAGGCGCGAGCGCGCTTCACACGATTGACCACTGTTATAGAAGATCCCGAATAACGAACCATCAACAGCTGCTGTCACATCCGCGTCTTCAAAGACGATGTTCGGTGATTTCCCACCGAGTTCGAGTGTGACTCGTTTTAACGTCTCGGACGCACGTCCCATGATGTCTTTACCGACTGGCGTCGAGCCCGTGAAGGCGACTTTATCGACGTGAGGATGCTCAACGAGATGGTTGCCGATTTCGCGTCCGGATCCCGGGATGACGTTGACGACACCTGCTGGTACGCCAGCTTCTAGACAAATCTCACCGAGAATGATCGCTGTCAATGGTGTCAATGTCGCTGGTTTGACGACGACCGAGCAACCGACTGCGATTGCTGGTGCGACTTTCCAAGCTGCCATCATCAACGGATAGTTCCACGGAATGATTTGTGCACAGACACCGACCGCTTCTTTTTCCGTGTAGTTATGGAATTGTCCCGGTACGTTATTGACGACACCACGGTGGCCGACGATTGCACCCGCATAGAACTCGAAGTCTTCGATCGCTTGCGTGACTTGTCCTTGCGCCGCTGCCAGTGATTTCCCTGTATCAAGAATCTCCAGTTCGACGATTTCGTTGAAGCGGGAACGCATGATGCTCGCAATCTTATTCAAGATTTGTGCCCGACGGCCGACCGGCCACATCTTCCACTTCCCGTGATCAAACGCATCGCGTGCGGCTTGAACGGCGCGATCGGCGTCTTCCTTCGACGCTTTTGCAACTTCCGCAATCACTTCACCTGTTGCCGGATTATATGTTTTAAATGTCTCGCCTGTTGCACCCTCGACTTGTTCGCCGTTGATGAGCAAATGATAGACGGACCGTTTCATTTCAAGTGTTTTTTCATGTACTGTCGACATTGTATTCACTCCTGTTCCTGTTGATTGAAAATCGGTGATCGTTTTTCGAGAAATGCTAGCATGCCTTCTGTTTGATCGGCTGTCGCGAACAAGAGATAGAAGTTACGGCGTTCGTGCTCCATCCCATCCTGTAACGATAAATCAATGGCTTTGTTTGCCGCGTCCTTAATCAACCGCAACGCCATGCTCGGTTGATTCGATAACCGCTCTGCCATCGCCAGCACCGTCGCTTCGACATCAGCCGTCACCCGGTTGATGATACCGAGTCGTTCCGCTTCCTCTGCCTTCATCCGGTCTCCGGTGAAGAGCCACTCGAGCGCTCGCGTCCGACCGATGCATTTCGTCAAGCGCTGCGTCCCGCCTGCTCCTGACATGACGCCGAGTCCGACTTCCGGGAATCCGAACTGTGTCTCGGGATCGGCGTAGATTAAATCACAAGCGAGTGCCAGTTCAAAGCCGCCGCCAAGGACGAAACCGTGGACACCTGCGATGATCGGCTTTTTGATTCGACTGATCCGGTCCCAGTCCGCGAACGGATCGAGGAGTTCCATCGAGATCGGTGTCGCCTCGAGCATCTCCTCGATATCGGCGCCCGCTGAGAACGATTTTCCGTTTCCGGTCAAGACGATGACCGTCACCCGTTCGTCTCGGTCGAACGTCTCCATCGCCTCGACGATTTCCCGGACCATCGTTCGGTTCAGCGCATTGTATCGTGCCGTTCGGTCGAGTCGAATCCGACCGATCCGATCGACCATTTCCGTCTTAACGTACTGTTGTGTCGGCATGGACATCTTCACCAATCATCAATGTGACGAGATCCCCCGCAAAGCTCATCAAGTCTTTCCCGGACGCTTTTCCTTCGAGCGAACGCATACCTGCTTGCATCGCTTCCTGACTTTCATAGATCATCTCGCACATCAAGTAGTACTTTCCGTCTCCGCCCATTGGTGAGCCGACGATTTTCGTGACAATCATTTCTTGCAGTCCTGGAATTTTTGCTGTCAATGGACCATGGACCTCAAAGTAATGCTGATCGAATGCTTCCTTGTTTTCCGGATGTTTGTACAGTGCGATTAATTTTGCCATATTGATTACCTTCCTTCACATGAGAGTAGAGACGGGTTTCATCGCCTCGAATGGATTTTTACACGATTTACAGTAGAGAATACTTCGACATGCTGTCGGTCCGAATAAGTTTTCCATCGTCACATACGTCGATCCACAATACGGACAGTCAATCTCCCACTTCCCTTGCTCAAACCGAGGAGGAGCGATGCCGAATTCCTTCAATCCTTGCATGCCTTGTTCCGTGATCCGGTCCGATGTCCACGGTGGATCAAACCGGAACTGGACGTCGACCTGTTCGACATTCGGAATCACCTGCAAGGCGGATTCGGTGTTTTTTTTAATGATTTCGAGCGCCGGGCAACCGAGGAACGTCGGGAGAAGCGTGACGCGCACCAGGTAACCATGCTCCGTCGCTTCCGCGTCCATCGTCTCGACCATGCCAAGATCTAAAATACTGACACTATCAATTTCCGGATCCTTCACCCCGTTCAGGGCTTCCCGGATCGCGTGATGGAGTGTCGTCGTCATGCTTCCCTCTCCTTTCACCACGTCGCCATCTGATCAATCAAGTAAACTTCTCCGAGTGTCGCAAGCGCGTCATTCAAATCTTCCGTATGATCGCCGTCCCGCCCGTTACGCGTCATCTGCATTTCCGGAAGCGTCACGTTCAATTCGACGAGTAACGGTGTGATCGTCTGATACCAACGATCGAGTAAAATGCCTTGCCCTTCGATCAACCGCATCTCTTCGATCAATTGACCGTGTTCGCCATAATCGAACATGTCACCGAAGTCATAGAGGACTTTTTCTAAGGCTGCATCCATCTTCTGTCGCGCCGTCTCCGTCGATTGATAAAGCTGGGTAAACCACGTTTGCCAGTGCAGCAAATGATAGTACAACTCCATGTTGATCTTGACGGCAGCCGTAGCGAGTGGCTCGTAACTGCTCGATTTCAAGGCATCAATCCGAATCTTTTTCGCGACCGTGTAGCAATAGTTCCGTACGACGGCGAATGCCCAGTCATATTCAGGCTTCTCCATGTAGTAGCCAGGTCCGTTGACACGTTCGACGAGGATCGAATTCTTCCGTTCATGCGCCAGTCGGACATGAGCTAATGCATCAGCATTTCCTTCGCCGAGTTCTTCGAGGAGTTGGTAATACATCGCCGCGTGTCCCATTGAATCTTGCGCAATCGAAGACGAAGCGACGTCCTCTTCGATATGCGGTGCGAGTCCGAGCCATTCCGAACCACGATACGCGTAAAGGAAATCATCATCCGCGAGTTGATAGAGTAAGGAGGCGAGTGCCGTCCGTTCTTGTTCCGTCATTTGGAATCGCCTCCTTGCCAAGACATGATCTCTTTTTCATCGAGCATCTGTTGCTCGTAATGACGCCATTTTTTCTTCAAGTAGCCGTATCCTTTGGTCGTTCGGTAGTCTTTATTGTCGAGGCGTTGGAGCATCTGTTTCTCATCAGGTGATAAACCACGGATATCTTCGCGTTTGACGACCCAGATGTCGACGACCGGTTCCCGGCGCATGAAGTTTTCTTGCGCCATCAACAGTGCCATCTCCTTGTTCGGAGCGAGCAAGCTGAATTGATGGGTAAACGCCGCGTTCGGCGTCCGTTTGCTAAAGACTTCGAATTCGTGATAAAACGTCTCGTTCATCGTGCTTTCCCCTCTCATGCCTTCGTTTCAGCGAGTGCATCCCGTACCCAGGCGTTATTTTCATAAGATGTCCGGCGCAGGTCCAGTCGCTCTTTCGAACGTGGTCCTCCCCCTTGGATGATCGTCTTGAATTTCGTCCAGTCTGGCTGTGCATATTCCCACTGCCCTGTCTCTTCATCAAAACGTAACGTCGGATCCGGAATGACGAGTCCGAGTGAACGAATCCGTGGTACGTACTTCGTAAAGAAGTTTTGCCGTAACTCTTCATTCGTTTTCGTCCGAATCTTATAGGCGATCGTCACGTCCTGTTTCGATGTCCCGGTCGTCTCTTTCGAGGCTGGTCCAAAGAACATCAATAAGGATTCCCACCACTCATCCAGTGATTCCTGAATCATCGCCCGCTGTTCCGGTGTTCCTTCCGCGAGTGCCATGATGATCGACTCTCCGTGTTGCGCATGGAAGACCTCTTCCGCACAGATCCGTTGCAAAGCCCGTGCGTAAGGTCCATATGAAGCACCGAGCATGTTCGTCTGCGTGATGATCGCCGCGCCATCGACGAGCCAACCGATCACCCCGGCATCAGCCCATGACCGCGTCGGCATGTGGAAGACGTTGTGAAACTTCAATCGTCCTGTGAACAAATCATCCATCAAATCCCCGCGTGTCTTGCCATACGGTTTCATCAAATCCTCGACGACACGAAGCAACAGTTGTCCATGCCCCATCTCATCCTGGACCTTCGCCATGATGCCGAGCTTCCGGCGAAGTGATGGTGCTTTTGGAACCCATTCTTTTTCCGGAAGTGCACCCATGATTTCACTGATACCGTGCATCGAAATCAATTTGATTAGCGTATCCCGGTAAAAAGCAGGCATCCAGTCATCAGCTTCAATCTTTTCACCTTGCTCAATCCGTTCCTTGAAGCGTGCTAATTTTTCTTCTTCCGTCAGTTGTACGGGTTCGAACAGTTGTGTTGCATCATACATGCTAGTTCCTCCTTTGAATCAGACGAGTGATGTCGAGCGTCGATCAACGATCCGAACGGCTTTCCCTTCTGATCGTGGTAACCCTTGATGCTGGTGACAGACGAGATCAATGGAAATGAGACATTCCGATTTGATGGCGTCACATATCGAACGCATTTGTCGCTCCGAGATGTTTTCGAATTCGATATGTAGCTCAACGGCATCGAGTCCGGCTTTGCGCACAAGATGGATTTGATAATGCGGCGTCACGTCCGGCTGTTGGAGTAAGACGCGTTCAATTTCAGATGGGAAGACATTAACGCCTCGGATGATCAGCATGTCGTCCGTCCGACCTTTGACACGTGACATTCGTGTCGTCGTCCGACCACAGGCACACGCCTCATGCGTGATCGATGCTAAGTCACCCGTCCGGTAGCGAATTATTGGAAGCGCTTTCTTTTTTAAGCTTGTAAAAACGAGTTCCCCGACCATACCATCTGGTACCGGTTCCCCCGTAACGGGATCGACGACTTCCGTAATGAATAAGTCATCCATGATATGCAGACCTGCCTGCTCCTGACACTCCATCGCGACACCTGGTCCCATGATTTCACTGAGTCCATAAATATCGAATGCCTGTAGATTAAAGGTTTGTTCGAGTGTCTGACGCATCTCTTCCGACCATGGTTCAGCTCCGAAGATGCCGTAACGCATGCTTGTCTTTCGTGGGTCGATGCCTCGTTCGATCATGCGTTCTGCTAGTCGTAAGATATAAGAAGGTGTCCCACAGATGCCATCCGGTCGAAAATCCTCAATCAACGTGATTTGGCGATCCGTATTGCCGCCGGAAATCGGCAAGATCGTCATGCCTAGTTTTTCTGCCCCTGCGTGAAGCCCGAGTCCCCCTGTGAACAGTCCGTAGCCGTATGCATTGTGCAATAAGTCAGCTGACGAACCACCGGCTAAGACTAAGCTGCGCGCCACGGCACCTGCCCAGTCGTCTAAATCTTCTTGCGTGTACCCGACGACGGTCGGTTTACCGCTCGTTCCAGACGAGGCGTGAATCCGGGTGACCTGTTCCCGTTCGACGGCGAATAGCCCGAACGGATAATGATCGCGTAAATCTTGTTTGCGTGTGAAGGGAAACTTCCGTAAATCCTCGATCGTTTGAAAGTCATTTGCTGTCATCCGCAGTGTCTGCAGACGTTCTTGATAGAACGGGACGCATGTGACGTGCGCCATCGTTTGACGTAATCGCTCCATCTGTAGCTGCTCCCGCATTTGCGCATCCATTGTTTCCTGATGTTGATCGTACATATCTGCACCTCCTCATCATGCATACAATAATTAAACGGTCGTTTGTTTTTAGTTATACGTTTAACGTACGATACGTTCACAATGTTGTCAATCTTGTTTTGTTAAATGCTCCCAAACGATTCTTACTTTATCACTTCAACGCACTTTGTCAGTAAATCAATTGGCTTATAAAGCTGATTTTCATAATTGAGAGTCTTTTTTTGGAAAATATTTCTGAAATGATTTGCTCATTTTGTAACGGGTTGATAAAATATCGTGTGACAAGTGTTATACTATTTTTGGTAAGACCACTTGATTGAATGAGGATTCGTTGTAGTGAAGGGGGATCACGATGAAACCAGGTTTAGCTGTCGGGGATACAGCAGAGATTCAAGCGGTCGTCTCGCAAGATATGTTTGCACGGTTCGAAGGTCAATTGGTTCATCCGGCATACTCCACCGTTTCGATGGTCTACCATATGGAATGGGCAGCACGTCAACTCATTCTGCCCTACTTAGAGGCAGACGAAGAAGGCGTCGGGGGTGCGGTTTCGTTGAAGCATCTCGGGATGGCAGCAGAAGGCGCACGATTAATCGTGACCGCTACAGTAACACGCCTCACGGCACGTCGTGTTGACGCCGACCTCGAAGTCCGGGATGGACACACGATCATCGGTACAGGGGAAGTCACACAATTCATTTTGGAAAAAAGCCGAATTCAAGAAAAATTACAAAATAATGTTTCAACAAAATGAAAGCGCTTACTTATATTTGATAGAGGAGGACTCTACTATGAACACGTTAAACCCATCTACGAATCCAACGCTCTCGATCATGGAAAAAATCGCGGGTCACGAACAAGTCGTCTTTTGCAACGATCCGGTATCAGGCTTACAAGCGATCATCGCCATTCACGATACGACGCTCGGTCCCGCTCTCGGTGGATGTCGTATGGCGCCTTACGCTTCTGTCGATGAAGCACTTGACGATGTCCTCCGCCTGTCGCGCGGCATGACGTATAAATGTGCTGCCGCTGACGTTGATTTCGGTGGTGGTAAAGCCGTCATCATCGGCAATCCAGCAACGGATAAATCACCGGAGCTTTTCCGTGCCTTTGGACGTTTCGTCGATTCGCTCGGTGGACGTTTTTACACCGGAACGGATATGGGCACGACGATGGATGATTTCGTTCACGCTAGTCGGGAGACATCACGCATCGTTGGCATTCCAGAAGCCTTTGGTGGTAGCGGGGATTCATCGATCCCGACGGCTGAAGGTGTCGTCTATGGACTTCGGGCGACGATCGAGACGTTATTCGGTTCAGACGATTTGAGTCGGGCGACTTACGCGATCCAAGGACTTGGCAAAGTCGGCTTCAAGGTCGCAGAGCAACTGTTACTCGCCGGTGCGACGATTTATGTTTCAGACGTCAATGAAGCCGCGCTCGCAGCAATCGTAACTCAAGCCGAAATGGCACCCGGGACAGTTCGCGTCGTCTCACCTCACGAAATTCATCTGACGGATGCTGATGTTTTCGTTCCATGTGCGTACGGTGGTGTCATTCACGCTCAAAACATCGCCCTCTTACCGTGCAAAGCCATCTGCGGTTCGGCGAACAATCAGCTTGCGGATGAACAGCTCGCTCACGTCTTGATGGACCGCGGCATCTTGTATGCACCGGACTATATCGTCAATGGTGGCGGATTGATCCAAGTCGCTGACGAACTGTACGGAGCAAATCACGAACGGGTCCTCCTGAAGACACGTCACATCTATGACGCAGTACTCGAAGTCTTCAAGGAGTCGCAAGCAGAGAACATCACGACGGTCGAAGCCGCGAACCGAATGTGTGAAAAACGGATGCAAATCCGAGCAAAACACAACAACATCTTTACGAATACGACAAAACCAAAATGGGATATCCGTAACCACTGAAGGAGGGGCTGACATGGAGCAACATTTTCCGATTCAACGCATCATCGATGAAGAAGGTCGTATCATCGACGCATCAAAAGAACACGATTTGACAAAAGAGCTCGCCCTCACCCTGTATGAACAGATGCAACGAATCCGGACGTTTGACCGAAAAGCGATCAACTTACAACGCCAAGGGCGCCTCGGCACTTATGCACCGTTCGAAGGACAAGAAGCAGCGCAAGTCGGTAGTGCACTGGCGTTGTCCGATCAGGACTGGTTATTCCCGACGTACCGAGATCACGGTGCGACGTTGACGTTCGGTGCCGACATGGTTCGGACCCTTCTTTACTGGAACGGTCGTGTCGAAGGTTGCGTGCCATCTGAGAAACACATCTTCCCTCCTGCCGTGCCGATTGCGACGCAAATTCCGCATGCTGTCGGCGCCGCATGGGCGGAAAAACGAAAAGGAACGACGAACGTCGCGGTCGCTTACTTTGGTGACGGGGCGACTTCTGAAGGCGACTTCCACGAAGGGATGAACTTCGCCAGTGTCTTCCAAGCACCGGTCATTCTGTTCAACCAAAACAATCAATTCGCGATCTCTGTTCCGATCGAAAAACAGATGCATTCCGAAACGATCGCCCAAAAAGCGATCGCCTACGGGATGCCGAGCGTCCGGATCGACGGGAACGATGCGTTTGCCGTCTATTTCACGATGCAAGCAGCCGTTGCGCGTGCCCGATCTGGCGGCGGACCAACATTGATCGAAGCCGTCACGTGGCGGTTTGGTGCCCACACGACAGCTGATGATCCAACGAAATACCGCGATCAAGCTCGTTCACGTGACCGGGTCGATCCACTTGATCGACTCGAACAGTTCTTAAAACACCAAGGCTACTTCGACGAAACATGGATGCAACAGCTACAGGAACGGCATCAGGCAGAAGTTGAAGCGGCAGTAACTGCGATGGAGCAATTCAAGGCGCCAGACGTCAATGACTTGTTCGACCATACGTACGCGACCTTACCGGTTGATGTCCAGCAACAAAAAGAAGCGTATCTGCTAGCAAGGGGGAAATGAGATGGCAACACCAATCAATCGTCAAACGGAGATGACACTCGTCCAAGCTGTCACAGATGCCTTACGAACGAAACTGACAGAGGATGAGACGACGCTCGTCCTTGGAGAAGATGTCGGAAAAAATGGTGGCGTTTTCCGGGCAACGGACGGCTTACAAGAAGAGTTCGGGGAAGACCGGATTGTTGATACACCGCTCAGTGAAGCTGGCATCGTCGGTACGTCGATCGGCCTTGCCATCAATGGCTTTAAACCGATCGTCGAGATTCAATTTCTCGGCTTCATCTACCCTGCCTATGAACAAATCATGACTCACGTCTCCCGTATTCGGATGCGGACGATGGGACGGTACAGTGTGCCGATGGTCATTCGTGCGCCTTATGGTGCCGGTATTCGGGCACCGGAAATTCACTCCGACAGTACAGAAGCACTCTTTACATCGATGCCTGG
The DNA here is from genome assembly GCF_002396765.1 of Exiguobacterium sp. UBA5002. Taxonomy (NCBI): domain Bacteria; kingdom Bacillati; phylum Bacillota; class Bacilli; order Caryophanales; genus Exiguobacterium; species Exiguobacterium sp. UBA5002. Next base: position 9,905 of record NZ_DGYQ01000031.1, on the reverse strand, counting down.
TCTTAAGGTCGTTTGTCCGGCGACACCATACGATGCAAAAGGATTATTGATTGCTGCGATTGAAGATCCAGATCCCGTTTTGTTCCTTGAGTCGATGCGCAGTTACCGTTCATTCAAGGAAGTCGTACCGAGCGAATCGTATACCGTTGAAATCGGAAAAGCGCGCTGCGTCAGCGAAGGGACGGACGTAACGTTGATCGCCTGGGGAGCAATGGTTCAAGTATCCCAAAAGGCAGCAACGGCTGCTCAGGAACGCGGAATTTCTTGCGAAGTCCTCGACTTACGGACGCTTTATCCACTTGACCGGGAAACGATTGCTGCTTCCGTTCAAAAGACGGGTCGTGCCGTCATCGTCCATGAAGCCGCAGCAATGGGTGGTCTCGGTAATGATCTCGTGACGTTGATTAATGATACGGCGTTCCTTTATTTACGGGCACCGATTGCCCGCGTGACCGGTTTTGATGTTCCGGTCCCGCTGTTCGCCCTCGAAGACCATTACATTCCGACGCCAGAACGTGTCCTTGCGACGATTCAGCGTACGGTCGAGTTTTAAGGAGCTGAATGCCATGATCGAAGTTAAATTACATGATGTCGGTGAAGGGATGACAGAAGGTGAGATCGCCCATTACCTCGTCCAAGTCGGAGACCATGTCACGACGGATCAACCGGTCGTTGAGGTCGCGACTGATAAGATGGTCGCCGAACTACCGGCTCCCGTTTCCGGAATCGTCAAGGAAATCATCATCCCGGTCGGTCAGACGGTGCAAGTCGGTACGACGTTGTTGCATATCGAAGCAAGCAACGCTTCTGATATGCCAGTCACTGTAGCACCTGAAGCGTCGCGCGTACCTGAATCAGTACCTGTCGCAGTCCCACCTGTTCAAGCATCTCCAACAAAACGTGTCCTTGCGACACCATATACGCGAAAAATCGCCCGTGATCACGGGATTGATATCGAAGCTGTAACGGCTTCTGATCCATCAGGTCGAGTCTCGGAGGACGATGTGCTTCGCTTCGTCCAGGCTGCTACTGCTCCACAAGAGACAGCTGTACCAATCCTTGAAGAGGTTACGTACCAAGAGGCATCACCGGAAACGATTCCGTTCCGCGGCATTCGCAAGCAGATCGCGAAAAAGATGACCCAGTCGCTGTATACGATTCCACACGTCACCCACTTCGAGGAAGTTGACATGACACGTTTGCTCGCTTTACGTGCCGAATGGAAAGCCGCTGGACGAAACATCAACATCAATGCTTTCTTCATCAAAGCCTTGATCGTTGCCTTAAAAGAGTATCCTGTCTTTCATGCCAAACTCGATGAAGCGAATGAATGTATTCGATTAGAGCAGGATTTCCACTTTGGCATGGCAACAGAGACACCGGACGGGTTGATGGTTCCTGTCATCCGTCATGCCGATCAGCTCTCACTGACGGAACTGCATGAACAATTGGTCGCGTTGCAACAACGTGCTCAAAACGGTGCCTTGCGCGCAGCGGACTTAAAACCAAGCACTTTTACGATGAGTAATGTCGGTCCACTCGGTAGTACGGGAGCAACACCGATCATCAACTATCCGGAGACAGCACTGATTGCCTTCCATAAGACGAAAAAACGAGCCTGTGTCGATGAGAATGATCAAATCGTCGTTCGCTCGATGATGAATTTGTCGATGTCGTTCGATCATCGTGTCGCAGACGGGGCAACGGCTGTTGCCTTTACGAACCGATTCGTGTCACTGATTGAACATCCGACTACCCTACTTTTGGAGTTGATCTAACATGGTTGTTGGCGAACTTACACAAGAACGGGATCTCCTGATCATCGGTGGAGGTCCCGCAGGTTATACGGCAGCGATTCGCGCAGCACAAGGCGGTCGAAACGTTACATTGATTGAACAAGCTGAACTCGGTGGACTGTGTTTGAACAGAGGCTGTATCCCGTCCAAGGTCTATGCACATGCAGCAGAAGAGATGTTACGCTTGCCGCACCTTGAAGACCTTGGATTCACCGCCCCTGCTGTCCATGATTTCAGCAAACTGAATGCTTACCGGAATCGTGTCGTGCAACAATTACGTCAAGGCGTGGTCGCCCTCTGTCAGGCGAATCAGATTGAGCATATCTCTGGTGCAGCCTCCTTCCTGTCAGAGGACCGGATCGGCGTCGAGTCGGGACATCAGTTTGATACGTACCGGTTCCAGGACGTCATCATTGCGACCGGCAGTCACAGCATCCAGCACGAGGAATCGTGCCGCTTGAATGCCGAACAGCTTTATCAACTCGAGCAACTACCAGAGAGCTTATTGATCATTGGATCTGACACGCTAGCACTCGAAGCGGCCGCCTGTTTTCATGCACTTGGGACAGAGGTGACGTTGTTCGCGGATCAATTGTCACTCGAGCCAAGCCTTGAAAAGGAACTGAAGCGGACATTCAAAAAACAAAAAATCCGTCTCGTGTCGGATGTCGTGACACGTATCGAGGCTTCATCGGACGCGACCGTCACCGTCATGAAAAACGGAGAAGAAGTCGCCTATCAGGGTGCCTATCTGTTCCAGTCTCTTTCCCGGATCCCGAACAGTTTGACACTCGGTCTCGAACGGATTGGTGTGACGCTTGCAGAAGACGGGACGATTCCAGTTGACGCAACTGGACGAACGAATCAACCGCATATTTACGCAATTGGTGATGTCACACCAGGTCCACAGCTCGCCATCCGTGCGATTCATGAAGCGAAGCGAACGGCAGCTCACTTGGCTGGTCAAGACGTCGATTCAACGACACCGTATTATCCGACGGTTCTACGGACTTTCCCACCGATTGCTTCGGTTGGGATGACAGAACAAGAAGCGAGTGAAGCCGGACACACGGTCCAAACCGGACAGTTCCCACTGAATGCAAACGGAGCGACGACGATTGAAGGTGGCAGTGGGTTCGTCAAGGTCATTGCTGACGAGCAAACATCACTGATCCTTGGTATTCACATGATTGGGGACGATGCCCATCGTCTCGTCGGACAATTCACCCAAGCGCTGGAACTGACAGCAAAACGGGAGGATCTTCTCTTCCCTGTCATGGCCCATCCGAGTCGGGGCGAAGCCTTGACGGAATCGATGGAAGCCTTATTTGGTCAATCAATCCATCTTCCACCGCGGCAACAAGTCGGTTCGCGCGCGTAATCCAAAAGAGGTGCCTCTGCGTCAGAAGCACCTCTTTTGGATTCATCACTTCATTTCGTGTAGAAAGGAAAACATGTCATGGAACTGTACTTCACTCGTTTGCACTGGAATACGCATACGTTTCCGGTCGCTGCTACAGCAGATGGTCTCTGTTATGTTGGCGCTTGGGATGAACCGGAGGAGTTATTCGACGACTGGTCGCGGAAACACTTCCCCCGAGCCGATCGGATTGCTTCTGACACCGCGCTTGCTCTGTATACGGAGCAGCTACTAGCTTATCTAAATCAGCAGTCGACGACACTGTCCTTTCCAATCGCACCAGTCGGTACCCCGTTTCAACTTGAAGTCTGGAATGCTTTACGCGCGGTACCGTACGGTCAAACCGCTACCTACTCTGATATCGCGGAACGTCTCTTCCGCCCGAACGCGACTCGCGCGATTGGCACGGCAATCGGAAAAAATCGATTACTGCTCGCGATCCCGTGTCACCGGATCATTGGCAAAAAAGGCGATCTGCTCGGCTATCATGGCGGTCTGAATATGAAGCGGACACTACTCGCGCTCGAGCAACGCCTCTGATTCTCGTCCCTCTTCGCTGAAAGATAGAGCGAACAGAATCCCGAACGGATCGCGGACTTGCGCATACCAACCTCCAAAGTCTGCTACCGCAAGGGGGGTAACGATTTGACCGTCTGTCGTTAATCGTAGATACACTTGCTCGAGCTCTTGAAGCGACGTAAAAGTCAACAATAGATGGAGCGAAGAAGAGGTATTCGGTGCGGCACTCTCATCCCAGAGCATCAATTCAAACGCACCATTGGATAAATGTGCGTGGTAGACGGTATCTCCTGCTTCATCCATTATGATACGACGACGTGTCATCGCAAATACGTTTTCGTAGTACACGATCGCCTGCTTGGCTTGTCCCGCAAAAACGAGACAAGGAGTAGCGGCATACTGCATGAAAAGCCCTCCTTTCATTATGGTTTAGTATCCCCTTTCGCACTTTTTTACCCGATTTCCTTCTATACACAAAAAGCCCCACTTTCCTGTCCAACCGGACATGGAAAGTGGGGCTTTTTTCAAGAAACTACACCAAAGCGATAAGTTGTTTTCCAGTGATACGCCTCACCGGGTGACAACAGGATTGATGGAAAATCAGATTCATGGACTGCATTCGGATGAACTTGCGTTTCAAGGCATAAGCCAAGCGATGGCCGAGCCGAAACCCCATGAACCGTATAATCGGTCAGCAGTTGCGTTCCGGTATAGAGCACGACTGCTGGCTGATTTGTTGTCACGTCGACGAAGCGACCGGATACCGGATCTTCAAGTCGGAGTGTGTCAACCCGCAAGACGAATGGATGATCGTAGCCGTTTCCGACAGCAATCGTCTCGGGATGTTCCAGCGTAATCCCGTCACGAATCGACTGACCGTTACGGAAATCAAACGGGGTTCCGGAGACATCCCGTTGTTCGCCCGTCGGCAAGCCATCTGGCTGGACGGGTAAGTAGTAGTCACTTGGTAACGTCAAGACGTGATCCAACACATCCCGCTTCGCATTTCCCGATAAGTTGAAGTACGTATGATTCGTCAGATTGAGGGGTGTCGTTTGATCCGTTACAGCCGTCATCTCAAGCGTCAGTGTCGTATCGTCTAGGCGATAATACACGTCGAGCGTGACCGTTCCCGGATAACCTTCTTCTCCGTCTGGACTGTTCAAGCGCAAGTGGAACAATCTATCCGTCGCTTCAATGACATCGAACCACGCTTGATCGAATCCGTGAATCCCACCATGTAGATGATTCGCACCGTCGTTTGCGACGAGCGGATAGACGTCTCCCGCTACTTCGAAGCGCGCCTGTCCGATTCGACCAGCGACGCGTCCGACGATTGCCCCGAAGTAAGGCGAGTGTTGTTGATAATCTTTCACCGTCTCGAGACCAAGGACAACACTCTCTAAATGACCATCCCGATCGATCGTCCGGATATCTTGGATGATGCCGCCGTAGTTCCAGAGTGTCACTTCGATGCCTTCCTGGCGTAACGTATGGCGGATCAACTCTTTCTCAAGTAGTCGTGTCATCGTTGTTCCTCCACCGGTTGGCGCGTCACGAGTTGAATGAATCGTCCGAACGCTGCCTGACCGTCTTCCGTCTGCTTAAAGACGCCACAGTCCTCGAGACCACGTACGAATTTCGCGGCGACTGCTTGTTCGACGTACATCGTGACATCTTGACCGTCATACGCTCGTTTTAGTTCCTCTGCCCAGTCAGCATGAGCAACTGCCACTTCGTCGATTTCACCTACGATGAATCGTTCAACCTGTTGCAACTCTCGGAGCAAACGTGCCGGTAAGACTGCCAGTCCCATCACCTCGATCAAACCGATATTTTCCCGTTTGATATGGTGAATATCAGCATGCGTATGGAAAATACCGTCCGGATGTTCTGCTGACGTCCGGTTGTTCCGTAAGACGAGATCGAGCTCGAATTGTCCATCACGCTGACGAGCAATCGGCGTCACCGTATTGTGTCGCGTCTCGCCTGTATGTGAACGGATCTCTTGACTCTCATCCGTATACGTCAACCACGTCTCATAGACGGTCGTCGCAGCATCGAGTAGTGCCGACGCATCTGTACTTTTCAGACGCAACACACTCAGTGGCCAGTGTAAGGTTTCGCCAGTGACTGTCGGTTGATCTGGTAACGTAAAGGATGTTAAAGCGTTTGCCCGGTCCATCGCAAACGTATAGCGACCGCCCTGATAATGATCATGCGTCAGAATCGATCCGCCGACGATTGGCAGGTCCGCATTCGAACCAGCAAAGTAATGTGGGAACTGCTCGACGAAGGCGAGCAGGCGTGCAAACGCATCCCGATTGATGACCATGTCACGATGTTCCTGTGACAAGATGATGCTATGTTCGTTGTAATAGACGTACGGTGAGTATTGTAATGCCCACGGTTCTTCCAGCAGTGTCAGTGGAACGATTCGGTGGTTCGCACGGGCTGGGTGATTCGCACGGCCCGCGTAACCGACGTTTTCGACGCACAACAGACAGGTTGGATAGTTCGATGTCGTCGGTGCCTCCGTCCGAGCTGCTGCGATTTCACGTGGATCTTTTTCCGGCTTCGATAGGTTGATCGTGACATCGATCGTCCCGTAAGCCGTATCCGCTTGATAACGTTTATTCTTAGCGATCCGTTTCGTTTGGATGTAATTACTCGCTTGACTGAGCTGATAAAAGTAATCCGTCGCCGCTACCGGTGATTCAGCGTACAGACGACGGAACGTCGCTGTCACGTCAGACGGACGGACGACGAAGATATCCATCACATCTGCTGCGAACTGCTCTTTGTCTTCAAGACGTGCCGGTAACTGTCCATTCGTGATCAGCACTTCAATCATGTCATCCAATATATCTGGAATCGGGCGAGATGGTACGTCGGTCATTTCTTCAAAGTCATCTTGACCGACTTGTGCTAGAATCCGGTTCCGAGTATAGATCATATCTTCCGGTTCAATCAATCGTTCCTGGATCGCTTGCGCTACTAACTGTTGGATGAGTTCATTCATCGCCGTCACTCTCCTCATTCTGTCTCTCTTTAACGAACGCTCGTCCGGTATCCTTCTGGATGATGTGCATGCCAATTCCAAGCATCACGGATGATCGTTTCGATGTCGGTGCGTTGTGGTGTCCAGCCGAGAACTTCTTTTGCTTTGGCAGATCCGGCGATCAAGATACTCGGATCCCCTGCACGACGTTCAATGATCCGTTCTGGAATCGGATGTCCCGTCACGCGACGAGCTGCTTCAATGATTTCCCGAACGGAAAACCCTTGGCTTGAACCGAGGTTAAAGACCGTACTCTCGTTTCCATCAGCCAAATGATCAAGTGCTCGCATATGTGCGTCGATCAAGTCCTCAACATGGATGTAATCACGAATGCAGGTACCGTCAGGCGTTGGATAATCATCGCCATAGATCGAAATTTCTGACCGTTGTCGGTTGGCAACTTCGAGGACGAGTGGGATCAGATGGGTTTCCGGCGTATGATCTTCCCCGATTTCTCCTGTTACACGCGCACCCGCAACGTTGAAGTAACGTAATGCGACATAACGTAAGCCATATGCTTGTTCAGACCATCGCATCATCTTCTCCATCATCAACTTCGTCTCACCATACGCATTCGTCGGACGCGTTTCCGCTGTCTCGAGAATCGGCATCTGCTCCTGTTCCCCGTATGTGGCTGCCGTCGAAGAAAAGACGATCTGTTTAATGTCATGGGCAATCATCGCTTCGAGCAACACTTGTGTTCCATAAACGTTGTTATCAAAGTAGCGTAATGGTTCCGTCATCGACTCGCCAACGAGTGAAAAAGCAGCGAAATGGATGACCTGTTCAATCGCCTCTTCCGTAAAGACACGATCGAGAAAAGCACGATCGCGTATATCTCCTTCATATAGACGTGCCTGCGGATGAACCGCTTCACGGTGACCAGACTGCAGATGGTCGATGACGACGACATCCTTTCCGGCATCAATCAATTGATAGACAGCATGGGAGCCGATATAACCAGCTCCACCTACGACTAAAGTTGCCATTTAGATGACCTCCCGTTCGATTTCACGTGCTTCGTCACCGACCGCCGCCGTATAGAACGTCGCTGGGTAACCGATCCTTGCTTCATATTGTTCGCCGACAGCTTGTTTGAACGCGTCGACTGCCTCGTCTTCAACGATCGCAATCGCACAGCCACCAAAACCAGCACCTGTCATCCGTGCGCCGAGCACGCCCGGTTGCTCCCAAGCGGCTTCGACGAGTGTATCGAGTTCAATCCCTGTCACTTCATAATCTTCCCGTAACGAGACGTGTGACGCATTCATCAACTGACCGAACGTCTTCAGTTCTCCCGCTTCGAGTGCCGCTAGTGCTTGAAGTGTTCGTTCATTTTCTGAAATCGCGTGTCGGGCACGACGCATCAAGATTTCGTCTTCCCATGCGACTTTCGTGAATTCTGACGTCGTCCATTGTCCAAGCGTTTCCCATGATGTGAACTGATTGAGATAAGCGAGTGCTGCCTCACATTCCGCCCGGCGTTCATTATATTTCGAATCTGCCAGTTCACGGCGTTTGTTCGTATTCATGATGATGATCGTATATCCCGTCAAATCGAGTGGGGCATACGTATAGTCGAGCGTCTCACAATCGAGCAACAATCCCGCTCCCGCTCTCCCCATACCGATCGCAAATTGATCCATGATACCACTATTGACGCCGATATAACGGTTTTCGACCTGTTGACCAAACCGAACGAGATCAAGACGTGGAATGTCTAATCCATACAATCGATCGAGCAAGACTCCGATGACAAGTTCAAGTGAAGCGGATGACGAAAGACCGGCTCCGTTCGGGATGTCACCTTGAATCAAGATGTCGCATCCTGTATTGATCTGGTATCCTGCTTCCTGTAGGACTGAAATCATACCCTTCGCATAGTTCGTCCAACCGTGCGTCGCGTCATACGCCAGTTCTTCGAGTGCGACTTCGATGATGCCGTCCTGCTCAAAATTCAGCGAGTAGAAGCGGAAACGTTGATCGTCTCGTTTTCGCGCAATCGCGTGTGTACCGAACGTTAACGCGCACGGAAAGACGTGACCGCCATTGTAATCCGTATGCTCACCGATTAAATTGATTCGACCTGGGGCAAAAAAGCGATGCGTCGACGGTGAGCCAAACCGCTGTTCAAATTGTGCTTCTAACGTCTGGTTTGTCATACAATCGTCTTACCGTCTTTCGTTTTCGTTTGTTGCTCGTCTTCGCCACCACAAGCGGCGAGGAATGCGGATAATGTTAGGACTGATGCTGCAGCAACGAGTTTTGTTTTTTTGAATTTCATGTAAGAGCTCCCCTTTTATGTGTAAGTAGTCAAGCGTATCGTCTAGCGTGTTCCCCTTCGATTAGTGCTTGTCGGCACCATTCTTCGATCACCTTCGCCTGAATCGGCATTCCCTGTAGCTGAATCAATACACGGGCGATCAATCGAAGACGGTATGCCAGCGTATCGACGTCCGGTCGGACGAAGAGATATAACTCTCCACCGAGCGTCAAACAACCGGCAGAGCGCATGTGTTGCATGAGTGCGCGTAATTCAATGTATCCGCTCTCATTTTTTCGAATGTGTAGCTCGGATGAACGGATCGTCAGGACCCCTTGTACCGATGACATCCGGAATTGAAACACACCGTCACGTCGTGGTCGGACGAGCACGATATCCTGCTCGTCTGTCGGGACATCGCCTGGACCCTGTTCTGTCATCTGTTGCGTTGACCGATGAAAATAAAAACCGCGGATTGCTCCGTAACGCCCGAAAGCTTCACGGTACGAAACCCATGGATCGTGTGGTTCCATTGCGCGATGCCTCCCTTTCCTGCTTCAGCTTGATTAGCCCCTGCTAACCTGCATCCACCTCCACTTAGTTGACCACGAACTTAGTAAATTAAATTTATTATCTAACTTTATATCGACTATAGCACATCGGTTTTTAACTTGTAAACGGTTTCAAAAAAATTATTTTTTGAATAACAAGGGGCTGACTCAAAAGTCAGTCTCTACAAAGATAAGGGTGGCAGAATGATGATCTGCCACCCTTATCTTTTAACAAAAAGAATGACGCGTTTCGCGCCACTCCTACAGGAAAAAGCGCATTATGCGCTGTCAGAGA
>NZ_DGYQ01000005.1:7728-97984 GCF_002396765.1 Exiguobacterium sp. UBA5002 | reverse complement strand
GAAAAGACGCGTCATTCTTTTATTGAGTCTCTTCTATGGTCACTCATTACTGTGTCAATTGAATCTCTTTTGATTGTCCACCTGCCCAGCCAAAGCCAGATGAGACTTCAAGCATCGGATTTTTCACCTGTTTCGGTAATTCGAAGACGATGTTGCCGGTTTTCTCGATATTCGGGTTGATCGTCTCCAAGAAGAAGCCCATTCCGTCTTCATTCGCATAGAGATCGAGCTCCGTATCGGCTGAGTATTCCGTATCGCCGACATTGACTTTAAACATGTTGCTGTCGACGAATCGCTCTTCCTTATCTCCGTTTAGAATCGTCAGACCGATGACTAAGAATTGTCCTGATGTTTTCTTTTCTCCGAGAACGTTTGACAACGTATCAACCATCTTGACGTCGTTGACGACGTACGTCAGTTTGCCGACCTTTACCTGATCCTTGATGCCATAGGTTTTCTTGACCGGCTTCGCCGCTGCTTTTGCTTTCACGGGTTTTGCTTCTGATTTGACTGCTTCTTGTTCGACCTCTACTTTTTTCTCCGGTGCTCCTTGTTCTTCGTCATCTCCTAGATTCCCGAGAATGACTGCTCCAATCACGATAATTCCTGCCCACTTCAATCCTTTTTTCATGTTACTTCCTCCTTTTAATGTGGCTGACTCACGTCTGATAGCCCTAGTATAGGAAGAAGCAACCCCTTATCCTTTACACTTTTTTAACCAGGTCTTTTTTTGTTTCAGGTTAGAAAAATAGATTGACAACACAAAAAAAGAGCGCTGAATTCAGCGCTCTCTTGCTCCTTATTCTCCTTTGACCCGGATGACGATTTTTCCTTTTGCGTGCCCTTCTTCGCCATAATCATGTGCTTCCTTGATTTGATCCAGATCAAAAATCCGATCAACGACAGGTTGTAGCTCGCCACGCTCGACCGCTTTAGCGATATGCCGCAAACGTTCACCGGTCGGTTGCATGAAGACATATGCAGATCGTGCATTATGTTGCTTCGCTTGCTCTTCATCCGGTGGTGTAGAAATCGAGACGAGCATGCCGTTCGGCTTCAGCATCTGATACAGTTCCCCTTGCTTGTCGCCTCCCATTGTATCGAATACAAAATCGACGTCGCGAACACGATCCGCCGGATTTTCCTGTTTGTAGTCGATGACTTCGTCGGCTCCAAGTGCTTTTACCCAGTCAACGTTTTTCGTACTTGTTGACGTAATAACGTACAAACCATTCGCTTTCGCGAGTTGAATCGCGACGGTTCCGACACCCCCTGATCCGGCACCAATGAAGATCCGGTCACCCGGCTTCGCATCCATCACTTCGAACATGACCTGCCATGCTGTATGCGAGACGAGTGGAAGAGACGCTGCTTCTGCGAAACTGAGCGATTCTGGTTTTTTCACAACTAAATGCGCATCGACTGCAACATACTCCGCATACGTTCCTTGACGAGCGATTTCCGGACGGCTGAAGACGGCGTCCCCGACTTGAAGATCGGAGACGTTCGCTCCGACTTCCTGAATCACGCCAGCAACGTCCCAACCGATGACGAGCGGCATTTCGTAGCTCAACATCTGACGCAAGTAGCCTTCGCGTAATTTCCAATCGACCGGGTTCACACTCGCGGCATAGACTTCGATTAAGACATCATCCGGTCCGATGACTGGCTTTTCCAGTTCTCCAACCTTGAATTGTTCCGATCCACCATACTGTTCAATGTAAGCTGCCTTCATCCGTTGACTCCTCCTTCAATATTCGTTCCCTATCTTCTTCCCCGTCCGTTCCACCGACAAACAGTCTGAAGATGCACAACAGCTCCCCATCGATCGATGAGGAGCTGTTTCTTAGCCATTCGTTTGCTGAAGGGTTGATGCCGTCTCGTTCAAGGCATGAATCGCCTGTTGCAGTTCCATGACCTGACCGACTTGGTGACGTGTCAGACCGGATAACGACTCACTTTGTGCGAGCAAGGCGTTCATGAACGTGTCGAGTTGACCGGCTGCTGTCGTGATAGCAACAAGACTGTTCGTCATCGTCGCGAACTGGGTCTGCGCCGACTGGATCGAACCAACGACTTCCGTTGCATCTGTTTCGATCGTTTGCAACGCTAACTGGCTCTCTGCCATGCGTTCTTCCTGCTCACGTAACAGTGTCGTACTGGCATGAATCGAGTTACCGGTTTGTGTGACGTCTTGATCGACACGTTCGATAATCGCATTGATTTCTTTTGACGCTTCTGCCGTCTGCGCTGACAGGTTGCGAATTTCTTGCGCGACGACCGTGAAGCCTTTTCCGAACTCACCAGCGCGGGCTGCTTCGATCGACGCGTTAAGACTGAGCAAGTTTGTCTGAGCCGCAATTGCATTAATGCTCGACGTAATCGCGACGATTTCTTGGAAACGTCCAGCGAGCTGTCCGAACGACGTGACCGACTCATCCATGCTCGTCGTCAATTGTTGCAAGGATTGTCCAGCTAGACCAATCGTCTGCCTGCTTCGTTCAGCGGTTGTCCGCGATGAGGAACTCCGCTCGAGGGCGCGATCGACTGAAACCGTCACATCCTCCATCCGGTTGACTTGCTGGTCATTCAATTGGCGAATTTCACGAATCGCTTGGACGCTTCCTGCTGCATCATGTGCCAGCTGTTGCATCGCCATATCAACCTGACTGAAAGAATCCTTCGCCGCGTCGACCGTTTCACTCATCTCTTCTGTGAACGTCGTTACTTCCGTTGCTGTTGCTGCCGTTTGCTCAAGGGCGACTTGCGACGTTGCCGCGTAAGCTTCCGATCGCTCTTGTTCTTGACGAACTGCCTGCATGACGTTTCGTCCAAAAACGGCAACGAAGACAGCCGCTGAGAAGATCATCAAATAGATGACATACGCGACGATCAAGTCGAATGTTTTCGTAAAGACAATCGTTCCGTTGGCTGTGAATAACGCCATTTCAAGTAGTCCGAAAATCCCAGCCAGAACGACGAGACGCGGAATCAAATAGACGATTGAAATCGTCAAATAAAGGTAAGCAATCGTCCAGATACTTGGGGACGGTAATGTCGTCAAAACCAAGGCGAGGACGAGATACGTTAATGTCACTTGAACATATTTCCCGCTCGGACGATGTCCGAGGAGGTGGTTGCCGACAAGCAACGCGACCGTCAAGATCAGACCACCGACTAAAAACTGATAGAACACACTGATGGGAACATAATTCATTTGGGCAAATACGAAAATCAACGGATGCGCAATTGTAATCAACGTTGCAATCAGACGGGATAAAATCTTTGTACTTTGTTGCTCGAGGGCAGATATCATCTTGTTCAAACTCCTTCATCATAGTAAAATCATACAATTGTTATCGGCAGAATGAATTCAATCGTTAAGTTCCTCGGATGACTTTTTTTCTTGACGCTTTCTTAAAACCAGGAGTACGTTTAACGTAGACTTTTTTTAGAAAAGAGGATTCCTATGCTGTATGTACTCGTAGGTCTCGCAGGTATTCTCGGTGCCTCTGCACGTTATGGACTCGGACTGCTGATTGGCGACTTTACGACTGGTCCGTTCCCGTGGCCGACGCTTGTCATCAACTTGATCGGGAGCTTTCTCCTTGGCTATGCGACACATTTTTTATTTCGAACGAAACTCTTACATCAATATGCGATCACAGCCATCGGCACGGGCTTCATCGGCTCATTTACGACGTTTTCGACATTTAGCGTCGAGACCGTGACCTTACTCAACGAACATCATTTAGCGGACGCGTTCCTCTACGTACTCGTCAGTCTATTCGGCGGTTTGTTCCTATCTTATCTTGGTTACGCGCTCGGAACACGACGACTTCGTCACGTGACGAAAGGACGTGAGTGAATGACGCTACTTGCTCTTGCCATCGGTGCTTTTTGCGGCGCCATCAGTCGGTTTGCCGTCAGTCAATGGATGAAGACGGTTTGGAAACGTGAATTTCCACTAGCGACGTTCCTGATTAACGTAATCGGTTCGTTTTTGCTTGGTCTCGTCATCGGTGCGCATCTGGATACGACATGGACGTTACTCTTAGGTACCGGTTTCCTTGGATCATTTACAACGTTCTCAACGTTCAAAATCGAGACGTTGCAGTTATTTCAGGACGGAAATCGTAAAGTACTTACCCTCTATCTCATCTCAAGCTACGGTTTCGGAATTCTTGCAGCTTTCCTTGGAATCACACTTACAGCTTGAACAAAACAAGAGGCGACGGAAAATCCGTCGCCTCTTGTCGTATCCGTTTTAATTTAATCATTCATCCAGAATAGACCAACCGTCTCTGCTCCGGCATGCGTCCCGATTGCTGGTCCGAACGTGCCCTCGAGAATCGTCAAATCCGGGAACTTCGCTGCGACTTGCTGCCGCAGTTCCGCTGCCATTTCCGGTGCCATCGTCGTCGCGACATAAATCCGGTTCTTATAGAACGTGTGCTGACGCATCGATTCATCGATTTGTTTAACCATTTCGATGTAAGCTTTCTTTAAAGAACGTGCTTTTTTGAACGGTACGATTTTTCCTGCTTCATCCGTCGTGATGATCGGTTTGATGCTGAGCAGGTTCGCAAGGAACAAGTCACCGGATGAGACACGTCCACCCCGGCGCATCGTTTCCATATTACCGACGATCATATAGAAATGGGTCTTTTTCGTCAACGCTTGTAAGGCTGCGACGATTTCCTCGACGGATTTCCCCTGTGCCGCGAGCTCCATCCCGTAACGAATGAACTCTTGTTGGTTCTCAAACGCTGTATGCGAGTCGATGATATGAACCGGGAAACTGGCTGCTTCCGCTGCTGATGCTGAACTTTGGACGGTACTTGAGAGCCCATTCGTACAGTGCACTGCAATGGCACAGTCATAGCCTTCTTCTTTCAGACGTTCATATGTTCCAACGAACTCCCCAAAGATTGGTTGTGATGTTTTGGCAATCAGCTTTTTGTCCGCATCTAAGGCACGGAACAATCGCTCGACCGTGATCGCATTCTCTTGATACGCCGTATCACCGAGTAAGATTTGAATCGGTACGACATTGACGCCGATCGCTTCTGCCTCTTCCTTCGTGAAATAGGCCATACTATCGGTCACCCATGCTATTTTAGTCATTTTCCTTAGCCTCCGTTAGATTCTTCTCGCTTTATCCTACCATATACAGAAGTGGAAATCGCAAGAAACGTCATGACATCATCTGAAAATGAAACGATGTACGCTTATGATAGTGCTCATCGGCATGCAAGACGACGGAAGGAAAATTCGGTTGGTTGATCGCATCCGGTAATCCTTGTGTCTCAAAACAGATTCCGAGGTATGGGGTTGCTCGTCTTCCACAAATCGTAAACTCGCCCGACAAATGATTAGCGGTGTAGACGACGACTCCCGGTTGATCCGTCACGACGCGCAATCGCCGCCCGCTGATTGGTTCATCGAGAACGATTTCTCCACCCTCTCTAAGCAGGAAGGGATGATCAACCCCACTACCTGCTTGACGGAGTTGTTCATCTGATGCATGTGTCACTTCATGCAGGGGACGGGTATCGAGAAAATCAAAGACGGTGTCTGTCACCGGGAGAATATCACCGGTCGGTACCGCATCTTTCGTCAACGGAACATAAAAAGGTGCATCCATTCGTAACAGATGCTGTTCAATCGTCGTCTTCGCCTCACCCGTCAAGTTAAAGTACGTATGATTCGTCGGACTGAATGGTGTCGAAGCTGTCGTCTCCGCTTCATAATGGATATGCAGGACGTTCTCGTCCGTCCATTCGAACGTCAGCGTGAACGACAAGTGCCCCGGATAGCCGTTCTCCCCACTCGGACTATCTAAACGTAGAACAAGTTTGTCGTCGTTGATTTCGTGCGTGAACATTCGGTTCGCCCAATTTTCGCTTCCTCCATGGAGGTGATGTTCACCCTCATTTTGTTCGAGTACATACGTCATTCCTTCTAGCGCAAACGCACCATTCGCAATTCGTCCGCCGACGCGTCCGATCGTGGCGCCTAAGTGATGCGGATCATCTTGGTATTCTGATAGGTCGTCAAACGCGAGTACGACATTTTCGATCATTCCATGTTGATCCGGAACCCGGATGGCAAGAATTTTTGCGCCTCGGTTCAAGATATCGATACTATGCCGATGCACATTCTGTAACGTGAATCGTAGCAAGGACTGATCTCCTAGTTGCCCTACTTCTGTTGTCGTAATCATCATTTGCTTCCTCCTGTACGATACATTTTCCTGTTTTCGTATTTACCCTCGGAACGAGACAAAAAAACAACAATGGCAAAAGACCATTGTTGTTACAGAGACGGAAGTGGTAATCGCACTTCGATCCGAGTCCCTTGATGGATGATCGAGTGGACGTGTAATGTTGCAGTCGGACCGTATGTCACGTCTAATGCGCGTCGAATCAGAAACAGGTTCGAATCACCCGCTTCCTTTTGATTCAGTTGTTGCATCACAGCAGGCGGTACACCTTGCCCATTATCCGTAACTTCGATGACCCAGTCTGTCGTCGTCTTGAAGGCACGGACATCAATCCGGTGATGTCGTCCTGCCTTTACGAATGCATGACGTAGTGCATTATCGACGAGCTGTGTCACAAGGAATGGAAAGACGAAGTATTCTTCAACAGCGGTCTCGATATCAAGATCAACCGTGATATCAGCGGAGGTCAGTTGATTCGGGCGACGTCGTGTTCCTTCTAGTGATAAATAGGCCTTCAAGGTCGCCAGTTCCTCGCGTAGTGGATGTTCATCATGCCGCGTCGCTGTCGTCAACAGTTGAAGCAGCGCATTCAGTTGATGTTTCACAGGAGTTCCCGGATCAGCTGTCCGCTGGATTTCTTCGATGATCCCTTTCAGATAGCTGACGTGTAACATCGGTTTCATCTTTCTTCCGTTTAACCGGAGCAACTGATCTTCTCGGTGCATGTGCAGCTCTCGTGCTAATAAACGGACGAGTTGTTCCGTCATCCGCTCGACAGTGTCGTCAAATAAGTCTTTCGAAAAGTAACAGATGACACCTGCCTTTTGACCGTTAATGCGCATCGGATGAAAACTGAGAATTTGTCCCGTCTGCTCGTCTTCCTGTCGGACGGGTTCTTCTGCTTCGATCCATCGTTGTTCCTCACGTCTCGGTTGCTCGCCACAGACTGCTGGTTGCTGGTCCGTCATATCGATGACGACCTCTGTCGCCCCGAGCACGACGATCCGTTGCATCTTTGTCTCCTTCAATAACGTCGCTCCAATCTGCCGTGCGACTTCCGAAGTCAATCCCTGCTTTCGTAAGGGTTGTAATGCTTGCAGTAGACGATCGGATCGCTCGGTCTGGCGGACGAAGAGTGCTCCTTCGAGTCGAAGTTGTGTCCGTAAGATCATGATGAACAGTACGACCCCACATATGTTTGCGAACAGTAACGGAAAAGCGGCACGACTCATCAAATCCAGTGCCTCCGCTGTATCAGGGGCAAGTAATAATGTAATCCCACTTTCGAACAATAATGCCGTCAATACGATACCGATTGGTGGAACGAGCGCATAACCATCATGCAAGCGCCAGCGTTTTCGATACCAGCCGCTCGCAAGTCCAGCGAGCATGGCGATGATCCAACCGGCTTCTGCCCCTAACGAACCGAGTACGTTGCGGTGTAAACCAACCAAACATCCCGTGATGCCGCCGATCACTGGTCCACCAATCAATCCGCTCGTCACGATGACAGCGAGTCGGGTATCGAGCAACAAGGCATCCTTTTCGACAGCTAATCCGAGTAACGGATCAATCGTCGTATCTTGCGAAAGTTCAATTCCTGCGTAGTTCATCAAAATACCGGATGACACGAATGCAAAGAGCAGTGGAAGATTCATTCCGCGGTCCATCTTGAATATGTATCGGGAAATGCGCCACTGGGACAATAAAAAGGCTAACAGTGCTAACATACCTAAACGACTCAGTAAGAATGGGATCTGCTCGAGCACGGAATACCTCCTCGTTTCATAGGACGCGAATCAACAATAAAGTCGTATTAGATTACATTCCCGCTCCTCTCTGCATTCTCCTATCACGACTACCGAAAGTTCGCACAATCCGTCTATTCTTGATTTTTTGACTGATGTGATATAAAAAAGCCGGCTCCTCCATGAGGAACCGACCATCTTATGCTTCTGCTTGTTCAGCTGGATGCAACCAAATCTTGACGCGGTTGATTTGATAGTTCTCCATCTCCATCACCTCGACGGAGAAGTCTGGTGTATCGATATGCTCACCTGGCTGAAGATCAATGTTATGCATCTGAATCCAGCCACCGATCGTATCGACATCTTCGACATTCGTAAAACGAATATTGAAACGTTCTTCCAAGTCAGCGAGCAAGACTGTACCGTCGAGTAGGAACTCGTCCGATTTGACCTGTTCGATTTCTTCGACTTCATCTGCGTCGAATTCATCACGGATTTCACCGACGATTTCTTCGAGTAAGTCTTCCATCGAGACGAGACCTGCCGTTCCACCGTATTCATCGACGACGAGAACGAGATGGGTCCGGGTCCGTTTCATCTTGCGAAGTGTCTCTTGAAGCGACGTCACTTCCGAAACAACCGGTAAATCCTTGATATAATGCGTCACCGGATGCTCATTGCCGTTCGCATAATCCGTCAAGACTTCCTTGACGTTGACGTATCCGAGAATCCGGTCCTTATCGTTTTCTTCTGTGACCGGGTAACGCGTGTACGGATTATCCATGAAGATTTCCATCAGTTCATCTTTCGTCAAACGATCCGAGATCGTCTCCATCCGCATCCGCGGCACCATCAAATCTTTGACGATGTGCTCATCAAACGCAAAGACGTTTTGCATGAGGGCAAGTTCCGTTTGGTTGATTTCACCACTTTGGAAACTTTGCGCCATGATGATTTTCAATTCATCTTCCGAGTGGGCTTGTTCGTGCCCTGCTGGTTTGACACCGAACAGACCGAGGAATAAGCGCGCTGAACCGTTGAGTAACCAAATGAATGGGTACATGATTTTACCGAACACATAAAGTGGACGGGCAAACAACAATGTCATGCGTTCTGCATACTGAATCGCAAGCGTCTTCGGAGCGAGTTCACCGATGACGACGTGTAAGAACGTTACGGATACGAATGCGATACCAAACGACAAGAGTGTCGAAACAGCAGCAGAGATCCCGAAGTCGTCGAAGACAGGATGCAAGATCTTTTCAACGGTTGGTTCACCAAGTGCCCCAAGACCAAGTGCCGTGACCGTGATACCAAGCTGACAGGCAGACAAGTAGTAATCGAGATCGCCCGCGATCTTTTTCGCGAGGACGGCACTTTTGTTCCCTTCTTGAATCATTTGATCCAAACGCGACATCCGAACCTTAACGACAGCAAATTCCGATCCGACGAAAAACGCCGTCAACGCAATCAACAAGACCACTAAAAATAAATTGATGAATAATATAGTATCCAAAATCCCCTAAACAGGGGTCACCTCCATTGTTTTGTATTAAAGCTGTGCAATCAAGGAAGCAATCAATGTCAGACGTCGGGACAGTTCTAAGCGGATCGCTTGTTTTTCGACGTCCGTCGAATACAACAAACGCTGCTCGAGTCCTTCAACCGTCGCCTGAAGTTGTTTCACTTCCTGATAAATCGTCTCCCCTGTTTTTTGTTCCCGTTCCGTAAAAGAAGCAAGAATCTCTTGCAGGGAAAGTCGTTGAGACTTCAAATATTCAATCTTTTCGATTTGATGAATGACCGATTCGTCATACAGACGGTAGCCAGACGCGGTACGCTCTGGTGTTAACAGACCGAGTGATGTGTAATAATCGATCGTTCGTTTTGATAAGCCGGTGGTCTCCGCGACCTGACCGATTCGAAGTAACGCCTTCCCAAAAGATTCTCACCTCCTTTCTATAGCTAGTTCTCTTATCTTATCATGTCAAAACCATACAGTAAAACGTCGCGCTTTTTCAGAGAAAAAAACGACTACTCCCGTTCGCACGAGAATAATCGTTTCATCCCACTTTTTCATACGGTTACGACAGGTTCTTCGACTGGTATACCGACGATTGAGCGTTCTAGTAATTCAACGACATCGTACGTAGCAACCGCCTCGTCGACTTCCTTCGCCTTCGTGCCGTCACTGAGCATCGTCAGACAGTACGGACATGCTGACCCAATGACAGACGGTTGGACCGTCAACAATTGTTCCGTCCGTGCGACGTTGACGCGTGCGCCGACTTTTTCTTCTTGCCACATCATGCCGCCACCAGCACCGCAACACATCCCTTTTTCCCGGTTGCGTTCCGTCTCGACGAGCGTGATGCCTGGAATCTTCTCGAGAATATAACGTGGTGCGTCGTAAATATCATTGTAACGACCAAGATAACACGAATCGTGATAGACGACACGCTCCTTGACTTCATGGAGCGGTGTGATCCGTTTTTCGTCAATCAGTCGTGCGAGCAATTCGGTATGGTGATAGACTTCAACGTCCGGACTCAGTCCGAAGTCGGGATACTCGTTTTTAAATGTATTGTAGGCATGCGGATCAATCGTGACGATCTTTTTGACGCCGTATTTCTCAAATGATTTAATGTTTGCTTCCGCGAGTTCCTGGAACAAAACTTCGTTCCCGATCCGGCGCGGTGTATCTCCTGAGTTTTTCTCATCGTTTCCTAGAATCGCAAACGAGATGTCTGCCTCGTTTAGAATACGCGCAAACGCCATCGCGATTTTTTGACTTCGGTTATCGTACGATCCCATCGCACCAACCCAGAACAGGTACTCGAAGTCTTCGCCCGCTTTTTTCTTCTCCTTTGCTGTCGGAACGACGAGTTCATCACGGTTTTTCCGCCAGTTTTCGCGTTCTTTCCGGTTCATCCCCCATGGATTACCTTGACGTTCGATGTTTGCCATCGTCCGTTGCATCTCCGGATCCATCTTGCCTTCCATCATGACGAGATGACGACGGAGGTCGATGATCTTATCGACATGTTCGTTCATGACCGGACACTGATCTTCACAGTTCCGACACGTCGTACACGCCCAGATCTCTTCTTCTGTAATGACGTTCCCAATCAATGAATCTGGAACGATATCCATCTGTCCGGCTGCTGCGAGTGAAGCGATTTGATTTCCTTGCGATCCTTCGAACGCAAAGGCAGGTGCCCATGGCGAGCGCTGTGTGATGGCTGCCGTTTTCATGTTGAGATGGTCCCGTAATTTAACGATCAAATCCATCGGCGACAACATCTTCCCCGTTCCACTCGCTGGGCACATGTTCGTACAGCGTCCACACTCGACGCAGGCATATAGATCAACGAGCTGTTTCTGATTGAAATCTTCGATTCGGTTGACCCCGAAGCTAAATTCCGCTTCGTCGTCTTCTGCCTCTTCCATGACCGATAGATCAATCGGTGCCAAACGCCCGACTTTCGACGTTCGACCGAGCCAGACGTTTGCTGTACCGGCAATCAAGTGTGCATGTTTACCTTGCGGGATGTAAACCATGAAGCTAAGTAAGAACAGTAAGTGTGCCCACCAGAAGAAAACGAATAATCCAAACGCAACCGATTCCGGCACCCAACTGAATAAGAACGCGATGCTTGAAGCAACCGGTTCACCGAGCGTCGAATGATTCTCATAGACAAGGAAGAAGCCGTTTCCGAACAGGACGGCGACCATCAAACCACCGATGAAGATCAACGCAAGACCTGCCATGAAATTCCGCTTCAAGCGGACGAGTTTCTCAACGTACCGGCGATAAAATCCCCAAACGACAGCAATCAAGATAACGAGCATGACGATTTCTTGGAAGAATGTAAAAATCGGATAAAGCGGACCGAGTGGGACATGCGGAAAACGCTGACCGACGGCGAGTCCTTTCCAGATAAAATCGATCGCTCCGAATTGAACGAGTAAGAAGCCGTAGAACATCATAACGTGGATAGCGCCACTTTTCTTATCTTTTAATAATTTCTTTTGACCGAAGACGTTGACTAAGACTGCGTCCAGTCGTTCTTTGTTCGTCAGTGTCCATTCCGCCTTTTTCCCCCGTTTAATAGCGGCATAACGACTTTTGACGAGTGACGTGAACAGATAGCCCGCATAGCCGATGACGAGTAGGAAGGCAATCCAGTTGATGAGTAAAAACGTATTCATGTTCGAACAAACCCCTTTCCCCCTAAAGCAGTTGTGTTGAAATGAGTATAGCATATAATGAATGGCTATTCATTCATTTTTTTCATTTAGTTTTTACTGCGTCACACAAGCAGATACGTACTCAAAAAAAAATCAAGCGGTGGATCATCCACCGCTTGATTTAATCACGTCCAATACGTCATTTTTTTAATTTCATTGCATTGGCCATCAGACCAGGGATGTCCGTATTTTCATGCAACCCACTGAACTGTTCGCTTTGTGGACCGTACGCGTAGAGCGGAACGTCAACACCTGTATGCACGGCAGTCGTCCAGCCGACATACGCTCGTTTACTGATCATCTCATTCAATGTCATGACGCGTTTCTTCGCATCTACTTTTTGCAACGTCTGAATTTCTTCAGCCGTCAAATCAAACGTCGTTTCTCGTTTGACGACAGAGGCGATGTTCGATAAGTCGTCGTTGAACTGACGAACCATCTCATTCCCCGTCGCCTTGACGTTTTTCAAGACTTCTGGTTTCGCTACGTACTCATCGTATCCACCGACGGACATACCACCTGTATCATGGTCACCGGCGACGACGACCAATGTGTGTTTATCTTTTGCTGCAAAACGAAGCACTTTTTCGACTGCCTGGTGGAACGCTTCTGCATCCTTCATCGCCCAAGCAGCATCATGCGCATGACCCGCCCAGTCGATCTGACTTCCTTCTACCATCAAGAAGAAGCCATCGCGGTCTTTCTTCAATGTTTGCAGGGCTTTCGACGTCATCGTCGCAAGACTCGGTTGATTCGTGTTTTCCCGGTCCAGTTCTGGTGCCATTCCTTCTTCTGCAAACAATCCAAGAACTTTACGACCATCCGTCTCATTCAGACTTTCGAGTGAATCCGCATACTGGTATCCTGCTCGTTCTGCTTTCTTCACTAGATTACCAGCCTCTTGAACGCCACCATTCTTTTGATCAAAAAAGAACTTCTGACCGCCACCAAGTAAGACGTCGACTTTCATTTCATCCATATATTGTTTCGCGATGTCCGCTTCATTCGCACGCGTTGCGACGTGCGATGCAAAAACAGCTGGTGTCGCATGGGTGATGGCTGATGTCGAGACAAGTCCTGTTGCTTTGCCTGCTTGATCCGCCCGATCAAGAATAGACGCTACTTCTTTTCCACTTGGATCCATACCGATTGTTCCGTTGTTTGTTTTTGTTCCTGTTGCCATCGCCGTTCCGGCAGCTGCTGAATCGGTCACTTTCGTGTTTGCCGAATACGTCCGCATCATTCCTTTTAAATGACCGTCGAGTTCCGTCTCCTCGCCTCCTTGATACCAGCGATAATTCGTTGCATAGGCAGCCGAATAACCATCCGGAATCATGAAGATGACATTTTTAACCTTCGCTTGTTTCGTGTTTTGTTTTGCCTCGACCGGCTGAGCCGATTCATATGTATAGCCCGCAACTCCCGTCATAAGCACTGTACCGAGAATACCTGTCGCCATCCATTTCTTGTTCATTTGTGTTTCCTCCCTGTTCCCGATGATGGTTTCATCATACCGAGCGAATGTAAATGAACGATGGAGACTGCTTTAAGGAATGTAAAGAAACGATGACAGCCGAGTTACCACTTCATCTCTTCAAACATGTAATAGCCTTTGTGCTGTTCTTCTAAATATGTCGATAACGGAAGACGGACATCTTCACTCGTGATGTACTCCGCTAACTCCGTTTGATCGATCCACTTCGTCTCAATGATTTCTTCATCGGGATCATTTGGATCAAGTACACCACTCACTTCGCAATCAAAATAAGTCACGAGGCTGTGCGCTTGATAGGTCGGCATGAAGTTCTCCGTTAAGAAAGCAAACGACGACGATGATTCGATAGAGTGGATACATGACGCTTCCTCCTAAAAAGACCACCTTGCCTAAAACAAGATGGTCCACTGAATGTTTATTCTAACCCGAGCGACTGTGGTAGACGGACTGCACGTGCGAAGGCATTTTTATAATCCTTTTTCGCGACTAACTTTTCGACTTCACGGATTGCTGGATGCTGTTCGTCCGCGAACGCACCAAGGATCGTCAAGTAACGCTCGTATACTTGATCGTCTTCCTGACGTGCTTTCAAGAGCGCTGTATACAGCATGACGGTATCTTCGCCGTATAAGACCGGTAATTCTTCATTGATTAAGAGTAGCGTATCGATGGACTCCGGGTCGACCTTCGGATTGTATTCCGTGATGACCTGCTCTGCGAGTCCTTCGAGTTGATCACGCCATTCGTTGTAGCGCGGCTCATCGTTCTCGAGCCATTCAAACCATTCCTCTTCCAACATCTGCTCCATTTGACGTACTGTTTGTTCAAATGCCATTCGTCTCACTCCGTTCCCAAGTTAAATTAATCGTATACGTACCGACTGCTTGTCCATTCATCTTTAATGTATAGCGAAACTGCATCTGCCGCGGTTTCATCTCAATCGTCTCCGTGCCCGTTTCCATCAACATCTGACCTAATTGACTGCCATACTGGCTTTTGGTCGTCTCTCCTAAAATGAAGACATGATGCATCGCAACAGGACCTTTACGATTCAAAGCAATCTGGTCTTTTGACCATTTGATCGTCGTATCGATCGGTTGTTCATCCGGCTGAACGAACTTCACGGCAAAACCGTCTTTTGTTTCGAACAACGTGCCGTCCGCCTTAAGTTCGACCGATTCACGCATCGGACCATCTTCGATCGTCGTCACCTGTCGTAATGACACCGGGTACTTTACTGGTTTCACTTCTATCACCTCATCGTTTAGCGTACACGATTTTTTCGTCTGATGCACCTTCTGCTTACATGCAACAAAAAAACGGATCCGATGTACTTCGAATCCGTTCAAAACATATTAGCGCACACGGTACAGACGAGCTTCGAATGGACGAAGGACGAGTTCTGTTCCTTCGTGGTGCATCGTCGGATAGTTGCCAAGCAACATATTGTCCGAGTGCAAGATGATGTCCGTATCGATTTCTGCTGTTTCGCCTTTTAAGTTCGTAACGATCAAGAATTGTTCGTCACCAAGCGTCCGTGTATACGCGTAGACTTTCGTGTCTTCCGGTAAGATGAGATCGTACGCGCCGTAAATCAACGTCTCTTCCATCTTACGGATTTGGATCATTCGTTTATAGAAGTTCAAGATTGAATCTTCATCTTGTTCTTGCGACGCGACGTTGATGTCCGCGTAGTTTGGGTTGACACCAAACCATGGAGATTGATTCGAGAAACCACCGTTTTGCTCATTTGTCCACTGCATTGGTGTGCGTGAGTTATCACG
Source organism: Exiguobacterium sp. UBA5002 (assembly GCF_002396765.1). Taxonomy (NCBI): domain Bacteria; kingdom Bacillati; phylum Bacillota; class Bacilli; order Caryophanales; genus Exiguobacterium; species Exiguobacterium sp. UBA5002. The sequence continues at coordinate 82,480 of NZ_DGYQ01000005.1, read as the reverse complement.
GGACGAGTTCCAGATGACTTCCATGATTTCCTCATGTGTTTTCCCAGAAGCAAGTTGCATGTCGTACATGTTTTTCGTCGCGACATCATCATAATCCGAGATGTCCGGGAATTGAACGTTCGTCATCCCGATCTCTTGTCCTTGATAGATGAACGGTGTGCCTTGCATGAAGAAATACATCATCGCAAGCGACTTCGCGCTCTCTTTCCAGTACTGTTCCTCGTCACCCCAAAGGGAGACTGAACGAACCTTATCGTGGTTTTCGAGGTATAACGCATTCCACCCTGTAGCTTCAAGTCCTTTTTGCCATTTCGTCAGCACTTGTTTCAGTTTGACGACGTCGACTCCTTTTTCCGCATCTGCACGCCAGAGATCCATGTGCTCGAATTGGAAGACCATGTTCATCTTACCGTTCTCTTCTCCGACCCAGAGATCAGCTTCTTCCGGTGTGACGCCGTTTGCTTCTCCGACTGTCATGATATCGTATTTCGAGAACGTCTCATCCTTCAACTCTTCGAGATACGCATGGATGCCTTCGACGTTCATATGCATATCGAATGAAGGAACATACGGCATACCAAGCGGGTTCGGGAGATCGGCGAATGATTGATCCTTATTGATGTGACTGATTGCATCGATTCGGAAACCGTCGATACCTTTATCGAGCCACCAGTTGATCATCGTATAGACGGCTTGACGCATATCGCGGTTTTGCCAGTTCAAGTCTGGTTGACGACGAGAGAAGACGTGCAGGAAGTACTGCTCCGTCTTTTCATCATATTCCCATGCTGATCCACCGAAAATACTTTCCCAGTTGTTCGGTTCTCCACCATTGACGGCATCTTTCCAAATGTACCAATCGCGTTTCTCATTGTCTTTTGACGAACGTGATTCAAGGAACCACGGGTGTTCATCCGATGTGTGGTTGACGACAAGATCAAGCAAGACCTTGATGTCACGCTTATGCGCTTCTTCCATCAAGAGATCAAAGTCCGCCATCGTACCGAACTCATCCATGATGTCTTCATAATCACTGATATCATATCCATTATCATCGTTCGGTGACTTGAACATCGGGCAAATCCAAAGGACATCGACGCCAAGATCCTTCAAATAATCCAATTTTGCGATGATACCCGGAATATCGCCGATTCCATCGTTGTTTGCATCGTAAAAGCTGCGTGGATAGATTTGGTAAGCAACTGCTTCTTTCCACCAAGCTCGTGTAATTGTTTGTTGGGCCGTTTCAGGGCGCGGTATCATTTGTGTCATGTGTCGTGAATCCTCTCGTAGGTCAGTCTTTGGGGTGTTGTTTTCATTAGTCAGTTAACTTCTATACATTGCGCAACCGATTGCGCAATTCCTCTACCTTCATCTTATCAAATCCACTTTTAAAGTCAATGTTTCGGGGGTGATTCCACCATTTCACATCAACGGTTGTCACTCTTCGTTCCCACTGAATATTTCAAGTCATTTTACATTACATTTACTGAATTATCCTACACTGTTTATCGGTCGATTTCTACCCTTTTGCATAACCTTTCCTTCCGAAAGTGAATCTTTTTTTCTTCGTTCGGGTATACCCTTACCAATGCATGTAAAAAAGGGGGATTTTCAGGATGAAGGGACAATTCTTTATTGGCGGACAATGGCTGGATCACGGACGAGAACGGACAGATGTTACGAATCCAGCTACTGGGGAAGTCGTCGGTAGTGTACCAAACGGAACAAAATCAGACGTCAACGACGCAGTAGAAGCAGCACGGAAGGCATTTCCTGATTGGTCGAAACGGACAGTCTACGAACGTGCCGAACTGCTCGAGAAGTTATATGCGAAGATGATTGAGAAAAAAGATGAACTGGCTCGCCTGATGACGCTGGAAATGGGGAAACCGCTCGCTGAATCAGAAGGTGAAGTGCAGTATGCCGCAAACTTCGTCAAATGGTTTGCAGAGGAAGGAAAACGCGCTTATGGACGTGTCATTCCGACACATGATGCTTCTAAACGACTTCAAGTCATCAAACAGCCGGTTGGTGTCGTTGCTGCGATCACACCATGGAACTTCCCGGCGGCCATGATTACCCGAAAGCTTGCTCCAGCACTCGTCGCCGGATGTACGTTTGTCATCAAACCACCAACAGCGACTCCGCTTACCGCGCTTCGTCTTCTTGAACTCTGTCAGGAAGTCGGGATTCCAGAAGGCGTCGTTAATGCCGTTACAGGTAGCGGGAAAGCACTCGGTGAATCACTCGCGACACATCCGCATGTCGATAAGATCACCTTCACTGGTTCAACCGAAGTTGGACGGACACTGATGGCTCAAGGAGCAGAGACGATCAAAGCGATGTCGCTTGAACTCGGCGGACATGCACCGATTCTCGTCTTTGATGACTGTGACCTTGATTTAGCTGTCGCTGAGACGATTAAGTCGAAATTCCGTAATGGCGGTCAAACGTGCGTCTGCGGAAACCGGATTTACGTATCCGACTCGATCTATGATGCGTTCGTTGAAAAACTCGGGCAAGAGACAGCGAAGCTGAAGACCGGAAATGGTTTGGATGCTGAGACGAAGATTGGACCGATGATCAATAAAGCGGGTTACGATAAAGTCAAAAAACATGTCGATGATGCGACATCCGCTGGTGCACGAGTCGTCACGGGCGGAACAGGAACGACGGATGAGGAGAACGATGTCTATTATTATGAAGCAACCGTTCTCGCGGACGTAAAACCCGGCATGCTGATCATGAACGAGGAGACGTTCGGACCTGTTGCTCCCGTCCAGCGTGTCAGTTCTGATGAGGAAGCGGTTCGTTACGCCAACCAGACACCATTCGGTCTCGCTTCGTACGTCTTTACAAAGGATTACGCGCGTGCCATTCGTGCAATCGAGGGGCTTGATTATGGAATCGTCGGCTGGAATGATGGCGTTCCTTCTGCTGCGCAAGCACCATTTGGTGGAATGAAACAATCCGGTCTCGGACGCGAAGGTGGTAGTGAAGGACTCGAAGCGTATCTCGAGACGAAGTACATTTCAATTGGTGGACTAGCGTGAACGCGGCGGATTGGTTCGTCCAATGTTTAGAGGCAGAGGGCGTCACGCATATCTTTGGTGTTCCCGGTGAGGAAAACATCACATTACTCGAATCACTCAGTCGTTCGTCGATCACCTTCATCACGACACGTCACGAAACGAACGCCGCGTTCATGGCAGCGATGTTCGGTCGCCTGAGTGGACGACCGGGTGTCTGCCTATCGACACTTGGTCCCGGTGCGACCAATATGATGACCGGTATTGCAAGTGCGACGATGGATCATTCCCCTGTCGTCGCGATCACTGGTCAAGGAGCGACAGCACGGCAACACAAAGCATCGCATCAAATGTTTGATCTCGTAGACCTCTATCGTCCGGTCACGAAGTCCAGTACGTCCGTTCTGTCAGCGGAGGTCATTCCAGAAATCGTTCGACGTGCCTTTGCGACAGCAAAAAGCGAAAAACCAGGGGCAACCCATATCTCTTTTCCAGAAGACATCGCAAAACAAGAACGTGATCAAGCAGCGACACCCTTGCAACAAGATAGCACGCCAACACATCTCCATTCCTTGACGATTGATGATCCCGATGCCTTACGTCTGATCGAACGAGCAAAACGTCCGGTCATCATTGCTGGATTTGGCATCCATCGGCAGCAAGCACTCGATGCATTTCGAGCATTCGTCGAAAAGCTTCAAGCTCCCGTCGTCGAGACGATGATGGGAAAAGGAGCGATTTCTTCACACCATCCGCTCGCTGCACACACGATCGGTTTACCAGACGTCGATTACAACCAGCGGATTCTCGATGCGAGTGACCTCATCATTACGGTGGGCTACGATATTACGGAGTTACCTCCGCAAAAATGGAACCCGAAAAAGACACCGATCGTCCATTTGGATACAAATCCTCACGAAATCGATGCTTATTATCCGGTTGTCGCGAACCTAGTCGGACCACTCGTCGATATGCTGACTGTATTGACTCCTTTACTGCCCGAGCGTGCGTGGAACGACTGGCAACAAGATCGCGATAAATTACGCGACGAAATTCAAGAAACGTACTCGCTTGCCCTGCCTTTACACCCTCAAAGTATCGTTCGTGAACTCGAACGAACCGTCGGGGAGGATGGCATGGTCTTCTCAGACGTCGGCGCACACAAAGTCTGGCTCGCACGCCATTATCAAACGACACGTCCAGATCAATTATTCATTTCCAACGGGTTTGCTTCGATGGGCTATGGTTTATCGAGTGCGCTCGCAGCCAAACTATTGTATCCGGACCGGCGAATCGTCTGTGCCGCTGGAGATGGTGCCTTTTTGATGAATGGTCAGGATCTCGAGACCGCCGTTCGTTTGAAGCTTCCACTTGTCGTGTTGATTTGGCGTGACGGTACCTATGGACTGATTGAATGGAAACAACAACAAGCGTATGGGCGGTCGTCCTACATCACGTTTGACAATCCAGACCTCGTTCAACTGGCTCATGCTTTCGGCGCACTCGGTCTCCGTGTCGGTGAACATGGCTCCCTCGCACATTGTCTTGACCAAGCATTTGCAAGTGATGGACCCGTTTTGATTGACTGTCCGGTCGATTACCGGGAAAATCTAAAGTTAAGTGAACGTCTCCGGACGTATGGAGGGTGATATACATGACACAACCACGTAAACTGCAATCTATTTCTGATTTTGATCAATTTGCGTCCGAACATACCGCGTTCGTGATTTGCAAACACAGCACGACATGCCCGATCAGTGCCGCAGGATTCTCGGAGTATACGAAGTTCGCGGATGAAACGTCTGTTCCAACGGCGTATCTTTTCGTCCAAGAAGCTCGGACCTTATCGAATCACATCGCTGAACACTATAATGTCCGACATGAGTCGCCACAAGTTCTTTTCATTCAGGACGGCAAATCTGTCTGGACAGCATCTCACTACGACATTACAAAGGATGCACTCGAAACGAACGTTCAGTAACGCTAATTATGAAACAAGCTTCTGGCTGTTTCAAACTGAAGACAAAGCGCAATTTTCCTCTAACGAGAAGGATTGCGCTTTTTTATTTCCTACGAATCATTTTCCTCATTTAGAAAAACGCTTTCAAAACTACATAAAAAATAAAATTATCTTTCTTAGCTATTATTATTTGTAATTCGAACTAAATCGGATTAAGATAAACTACAGATAGAACGACCGTATATAAATCTGTACCGTTAGTTTAGTTAGGAGGATATTCATGCAACAAAGTGCAACTCACACAGCTCGAGCTCCTTACGGCATCCTCGCCGTTTTGATGATCGGGGCATTCATCGCTTTCTTAAATAATACCTTGCTCAACATCGCCCTTCCTTCGATCATGAAGGATCTAGCGATCGAACCATCGACTGCTCAATGGCTGTCGACTGGTTTCATGCTCGTCAATGGTGTCTTGATTCCGACATCTGCTTTCTTGATTCAAAAGTATTCGGTTCGTCGCTTGTTCTTACTTGCGATGACCCTCTTCTCGACCGGAACGATTCTTGCCGGATTCGCAGATGTCTTCCCTGTGTTGCTCGCAGGACGAATGATTCAAGCATCTGGTTCTGCAATCATGATGCCGTTACTGATGAACGTCATGCTCGTCAGTTTCCCGATTGAAAAACGCGGAACCGCAATGGGATTCTTCGGATTAATCATGATGGGTGCCCCAGCGATCGGACCGACGTTGTCTGGTTGGATCATCGAGCACTACGATTGGCGGATGTTATTCCACTTCATCACACCAATCGCCTTGATCGTTCTCGTCGCTGGTTTCTTCTTACTTCGTGACGTCAAGGAACGGTCTGCCACTCGGATCGATCTCGCTTCCGTGGCACTTTCGTCACTTGGTTTCGGTGGCTTACTGTATGGATTCAGCTCAGCTGGCTCTAAAGGTTGGGACAGCTTCCACGTCTACGGTGCGCTGATCGTCGGAGTCATCGCACTCGTGACATTCATTTACCGTCAGCTCCATATGGAACGTCCGATGCTCAACTTCAAGATTTATCGTTACCCGATGTTCGCCTTGTCTTCTGCCATCTCGATGGTCGTCACGATGGCGATGTTCTCGGGCATGTTATTGCTTCCGATCTATGTCCAGACGATTCGCGGTATCTCACCACTTGATGCGGGTCTCATGCTATTACCGGGTGCCATCTTGATGGCCGTCATGTCACCAATCAACGGGAAACTGTTTGATAAAATCGGTGGACGTCCTCTTGCGTTGACTGGTTTGTTCATCACAGTCGTTACCAGCTACTACTTCAGTCAGCTCGAGATGGATACGACGTATACGCATCTGATCGTCCTGTATTCGTTACGGATGTTCGGGATGTCAATGGTCATGATGCCAGTCTCGACGAACGGTTTAAACCAGTTACCAACGCGCTACTATCCACACGGAACAGCGATGAACAATACGCTGCAACAAGTATCCGGTGCGATCGGAACAGCGTTGCTTGTAACAATCATGTCAACGCATGCGAAGACACGTGGAACAGAACTCGCGGCTGAAGCGGCGAAGAACATGACGAGTCAACCGACAGCTGAAGCGGCTGCTGCTCTGAAACAGCAGATCACGATGCAAGCAACGCTCGACGGAATCAACTATGCGTTCTTCATCTCGACGTTCATCGCTGGCCTAGCATTCGTCCTTGCTTTCTTCATTAAACGGGCAACACAAGCTGAAGACATCATTAGCGATCAACGTTCATTAAACGAAACGATCGTCAAACCACAAGTTTCCAATCAATAAGTACAAAAGCAGTCGCCTCTCGCGACTGTTTTTTATTTCTTAAGCTAAATACTGGTACCCCCCATACCTATATGTTACAGTGAAGATAACAACAAGATTACTAAAGGAGGTACGACTATGACACACGATCACCCCGTCGTTCCACGAACGAACGAAGAACAAGATGCGTTGATGAAACGACTAAAGCGCATCGAAGGGCAAGTCCGCGGGATTGCCAATATGGTATCTGAAGATCGGTATTGCATCGATATCTTAACACAAACGGCATCGATTCAAGCAGCATTACGACAAGTCGAACTACAAATCATCGAACGTCATGTCAAGATGTGCATGCATGAAGTCGCCACCCGTCAAGACAGTACGGACGCTTACGTCGATGAGTTGATGGCGGTCATCGCTCGATTGAAAAAGTAAGGAGGGGTTTCTGATGTCAAAAACAATTGAGTTTGATATTGAAGGGATGACGTGTGCCGCCTGCTCCGCCCGGATTGAAAAAGTCCTCAACCGGATGGACGGGGTCGAAGCCACGGTCAACTTGCCGCTTGAAACCGCTCGTGTCTCGATTTCTGATGCCTATGACGATCAAGCAATCATCGAAAAAATCCGAAAAATCGGCTACGGGGCAACGGTCAAACAAGCACCACACGCAACAAAATCGAATCGCCGGATGCTCTATCGCTTTATCATCGCGGCTATTCTATCGTTACCGTTGCTCGCGAGCATGCTGACGCATATTCCGAACAGTCCGTTCCACCTTCCATTCTTAATGAATCCGTGGCTACAGTTTGCTTTAGCGACACCGGTGCAATTCATCATCGGAGCGCCCTTCTATAGTGGGGCTTATAAAAGTTTACGGAGTGGGAGTGCCAACATGGATGTCCTCGTTGCACTCGGAACATCGGCAGCCTACTTTTATTCCGTTGCTGAAATGCTACTCGTCTCTGATATGCCGCATCTCTACTTTGAGACGAGTGCGATTCTGATTACACTCGTCTTACTCGGGAAAGTCCTCGAAGATCGTGCGAAACAACAGACGACGGGAGCGATTAAAAGTCTGCTCTCCCTACAAGCAAAAGAAGCCGTCGTCTTAGAGAACGGACAGGAACGAACGGTCTCCATCGATGCAATTCAAACTGGGATGATCTTACTCGTAAAACCTGGGAATAAAATTCCGACAGATGGTGTCATTCGTGCAGGCGACGCGTATCTCGATGAGTCGATGTTGACCGGTGAATCTGCGCCTATTCATAAAACGGTTGGAGCATCCGTCATTGGCGGTACGCTGAATACGAATGGATCTTTACAAGTCGAAGCGACAAAGATCGGACAAGCGACGGTTCTCGCACAAATCATTCGCGTCGTCGAACAAGCGCAGACTGAAAAGGCACCGATTCAACGACAAGCCGATCGAATTTCTGGTGTGTTCGTGCCGATCGTCGTTGCCATCGCGCTTCTGACGTTAGCCGCTTGGTGGATGATCAGTGGATCCTTTGCGGAAGCGATTCGTCCTGCCATCGCGGTGCTCGTCATCGCTTGTCCATGTGCACTCGGACTTGCGACACCGACTTCGATCATGGTCGGAACCGGAAAAGGGGCTGAACGAGGGATTCTCTTTAAAGGGGGCGCTCAACTCGAGAATCTTCAACATGTCGATGCTGTCGTCTTTGATAAGACCGGAACACTGACAGTCGGTCGCCCTGTCGTCGTCGAAACGTTCGGTACGGAGACAGCGCTCGATTTCGCTGCTGCGCTTGAACGGCAATCGGAACACCCTCTTGCTCGCGCCATCACAGCAGAACGGGATGTCGTCTTTGATATCGAACGGTTCCACGTCGAATCAGGACGTGGGATCACAGGACAAATCATGGGACATGATCTCATCGTCGGATCGGCGCGAATGATGCAGGAACGAAACATCGTTCTTCCTGATTGGACATCACCTGGAGCGACTCTCGTATACGTCGCTGTCGATGGAGAAGTCGCGGCCGGATACGCCATCCGTGACGCGCTAAAAGATTCAGCGAAAGAAACGATCCAGCGTTTGCGCCAGACAAAAGAAGTATATCTCTTGACCGGTGACCGCCGGGAAGTCGCCGATCATTTAGCAACAGAACTGGGACTGGATCCAGCGTTCGTCTTTGCTGACGTTTTGCCGATTGAAAAGGCAGATGTCATTCAGTCACTTCAACAAACGAAACGTGTCGCGATGGTCGGAGACGGTATCAATGATGCCCCTGCTCTCGTAACAGCAGATGTCGGCATCGCGCTCGGTAGCGGAACGGATGTCGCTCTTGAAGCAGCCGACGTGACGTTGCTTGGACACGACTTAAAACAAGTTTTACTTGCGATCGAGCTGAGTGAGCAGACGATGAAAAACATTCGTCAAAATCTCGTCTTCGCACTTGGCTACAATACGATTGGCATTCCGGTCGCTTTTCTCGGTCTGCTTGCCCCATGGCTTGCGGGTGCCGCGATGGCATTCAGCTCTGTCTCTGTCGTGACGAATGCGTTACGATTAAAACGTACCCCACTATCTGAAGGAGGAACTTCATCATGAAAGAAACAACGTTATCTGTCATCGGTATGACATGCAACCACTGTAAAGCGAGTGTCGAATCCGCTCTATCTGAAGTCGAAGGTGTCCAACAGGCAACTGTCTCACTCGAACAAAACCAGGTTACAGTCCAGCACGAGGATGTTCCTCGTGAACGTCTCGTCGATGCGATCGAAGAAATCGGCTACGATGTACCGACTGCTTAAATTTTCATGCCAAACTGCTTCTAACACGCAGTTTGGCTTTTTTATTTTTTGAAAAGCGGGAATGTACGGAGTAAGGAGGGGTTCGTATGGTACCGAAAATCGAATTCGTAGAACACTTCGACGACAACAAAGGAAAACGATTTAAAATCGAACTTTGGAATCTCGGAACCTTCACATTCAGTGCCGAGTCAGCTCGTGGACCTGTCACCCGTTTCACCTCCATTGACATTCAATTCGTTCAAGCTTGCGTTCAACGAATGCGCTCGATCGTGGACGCTAAAAAAGCATTTCAGGAAGATCAACCGGTCTAATCCTGTTCTTTTTCTATTCTCCTCATGGCACTTGCCATGAGTTTTTTTGTTTCCGGTCAATGTATTTCAATATTCTCGTCTTTTTTTCGAAAACCAGTATCGCTTCGTCAAGATGAACCGATAAGAGACAGACATCATTTTATTCACATCTTGAGTATTGGAGGCAACTACGTGCGTAACCCTTTTAAAAGTAAGACTACTGCGGCTTATCAAGCTACCATTGGCTTTCCTGATTCCCGTCTCATCACAAAGACGGCAGATCCTGATCTCACATCCCGTCTCGTATACATGGGATATACAGAAGAACAGCTACAGACGCTCAAATCGATGGCACCTGTCGTTCAAGGCATCTTAGATGAGGTCCTCGAGCAAGTGCTTGACCATCTATTATTGAACCCAGAGATGGCAACGATCGCGAAACAATCATCGACACGCGAACGACTGAAGAAAGTCTTCGCCGACTACTTCACGAGTCTACTGACAGGAAACATGGACGAGTCATTCCTCGCGATGCGGATGCGAATGGGACAGACGCATAAACATAACTTCGTTCCTGTCACTTGGTTCATCGCCTCGTATGCTGCGTTTCAGACGTTGTTGATTCCAAAAATCGTCGAACATTATCAGCATGACCCAGCGCAACTGACGACAGCCGTACTCGCTTTGACACATGCGATGAACTTAGATGCTCAAATCGTGACGAGCCAGTATGTCGATTCTCGTCTTCATGAAGTGACAGCAGCGAACGAGTCGCGTCGTCAACTTTTGACAGACGTCGTTCGTGTCAGTCAAGAAGTTGCCAGTTCCGTCGAGCACACGGATCATGCCATCATTGAGACGAGCCGTCGCGCCTCACAAGTATTAGCAGAAACAGCTCAGACAGAGCAGACGAGTCAGCAGCTCGTCCAAATGACGATTGCCAACGAACGACAGATGCAACAGATGGAGCAACAATTCGCTCAATCGACACAACAAGTCGGTACTTCGCTTGAAAGCATCCATGAATTGAAGACGACGTCGGATGACATCGTCCAGATGACGCAAAGCATCGAAGCAATCGCCAATCAGACAAACTTACTCGCGTTGAATGCTTCGATTGAAGCAGCACGTGCCGGTGAACACGGTAAAGGTTTTGCTGTCGTCGCGACCGAAGTCCGGAACCTTGCTGAAAATGCCAAGTCATTAAGTAGCAGTATCAATGGTCTGATTCAAAAGAACAATGGTAATATCACACAACTCGTTTCTCAGATGGAAGACATCACACGTGCCAACACCGCATCTCAGCAAGAATTGCAACAAGTCAAACAAGGAATCCAAACCGTCAAGAGTGAGATGGAAAACTCCCTCACCTTATTTGGACGAAACAAGGAAAACCTCGGACAAATCGTCGAGACGATCCAAGGTCTCAGTAAGACGACACAAGGATTGACGACACTGACGACGGATCTTGTCGCTGCGTCCGAAACACATTAAAAAATAGGCAATTCTTATTCTCGGTTTTAACCGAAATAAGAATTGCCTATTTTACTTTACTCGTCTTGTTCTGCTGTGACGACAAGACGCTGATCGTATCCTTTTGATTCTGAAAACGTACCTATACATGAAATGAGCGTCAGTTTATTCATGACGGTCGCACCGAAGATTGATCCGACAGGTGCTTCATCGACAGGATAGGACATGACGTTCGTCACCACGTACGATACCTGTTGTCCTGCTTTTCCCGTCACTTCAATCCGTTGCCCTTTTTTCATCTTGGCTAAATCATAAAAAACAGCGGGACCTTCTTGATCATCCAAGTGTCCGGCTAGTACGACATTTCCGGTTTGTCCGGCTTTTGCTCCGTACTTATACCAAGCAACCTGATCGGTCTGTTTCGGAACATCCATCCGGCCTTGTTTATCTTTCCCGACGACTTCGATGTTCGCTTTCACATCGAGCGTCGGAATTGTAATACGCGTTGGTATGAACGCCTCTTCATCCACCTTTTCAGATGGAGTGGACGAAGAAGACGTCGTTGTTTCAAGCTTCTTCGACCGCCTCAATTTCCGATACAGCCTCATCACGGTTAAGTAGCTATCTATCCGTCTTACTCCTGACGTTCTTGAACCCGATGACGATCACACTGTTCCTGGCGTTGTTCGCACGATTTAAATTGACGATGACGAACGGACAGGATGCCTTTTTGTTTCTAATCGGTATTTTTTCTCGGTTCTGCCACTTGGTGGGTCATTCTAGCGAACATCACGCACCTGCTCAAGCACCAGCTTGCGACACCCACTTTACGTATCATCCAGTGGACGTCTGCCAGTCTAATCATCGGATTCGGTGCGTTCGGGGTCATTCAGTTCTTCTTCTGAGCAAAACAAAAGAGACCGACATCACGTCCGGTCTCTTTTGCTTTTTCATTTAATGAATCCAATCATCATTTCGCGTAATACTTTCGCTGCCGCGATCGCTGTCATGTCGGATTGATCGTACGCTGGGCATACTTCTACCAAATCCGCGCCGATGACGTCGACGTCTGCTCGCGAGATCATGTGAACGACTTCAAGTAATTCCTTCGTTGTCACTCCACCGATTTCTTGTGTCCCTGTCCCTGGTGCTGCTGACGGATCAAGAACATCGATGTCGATCGTAACGTAGACCTTTTTACCGGCAAGTGTCGGAAGGACTTGACGAAGCGGCTCGACGATCTCGTATTTGAAGAGGTTGTAACCTGATGTCTTCGCCCATTCGAACTCTTCTTTCATACCTGAACGAATTCCGAATGAATAGCAGTTCTCTGGTCCGATCAAGTTCGCGATCTTCTTGAGTGGCGTCGAGTGCGACAATGGCTCTCCTTCATATTCGTCTCGTAAGTCCGTATGCGCATCAAAGTGAAGTACGACAAAATCATTATAGTGTTTATCGAACGCTTTGACGACGGGCCATGTGACTAAATGTTCGCCACCCATACCGAGCGGGAACTTGCCTGCTGTCAGTAACGAATCGACGTATTCTTCAATCATATCAAGTGACTTTTGAGCATTCCCGAATGGTAACGGGATATCTCCCGCGTCAAACAATTTTGCGTCAGCGATGTCACCATCTAAGTACGGGCTATATTCTTCTAAACCAAGTGAGACTTCACGGATACGTGCCGGACCGAATCGTGAACCCGGACGGAAACTGACCGTCCAGTCCATCGGCATGCCGTACAAAATTCCTTTTGCATCTTCGTGAGTCGGTTGACTCGCGATAAAGACTTTTCCTGAATATGCTTCATCAAAACGCATGATCCATTCCTCCTGTTCATTTGCCGTTTGCTGATGCAAACGCCTGTTTACCTGACAACAGAGCGATTTCGAAGATCGAAACCGCTCTGTTCATGTGTGTCTATAGTGACTGAACTCAGCCGTTCGTCAAATCTTTAACGAACTTCGGTAGCGCGAAAGCTGCCGTGTGAAGCTCAGGCGTATAATACTTCGTGTCGATCTCGTGGAAACGCTCTGCTGCAACTGCAAGCGGATCATGTTTCTTTGATCCGATCGTGAACGTCCAAAGACCACTTGGGTATGTCGGAACGTTAGCGATGTAGAGCTTCGTGATCGGGAAGATTTCTTTGACGTCGCGTTGAACATCACGGATCAAGTCTGGTGTGAACCATGGGTTATCCGATTGTGCGACGAAAATGCCGTCTTCTTTTAATGCTTTTGAAATACCAGAATAGAAGCCTTTCGTAAACAAGTTGACCGCTGGACCAACTGGTTCTGTCGAGTCGACCATGATGACATCATACTCGTTTTCTGCTTCTGCGATATGCATGAATCCATCCCCAACGATGACTTCGACGCGTGCATCGTCCAATCCACCTGCAATGTTCGGGAGGTATTTTTTCGAATACTCAATGACTTTTCCGTCGATTTCAACCAAAACAGCTTTTTCGACGGACGGGTGTTTCAAGACTTCACGGATGACTCCGCCGTCTCCTCCACCAACGACCAGAACCGATTTTGGATTCGGGTGTGTGAATAATGGGACGTGCGCGACCATCTCGTGGTAAACGAACTCGTCCTTATCTGTCGTCATGACCATTCCGTCAAGTAACAACATCGTACCGAACTCGTCCGTTTCAACCATCTCTAGGCGTTGAAACTCCGTTTGTTCGCTCTCATAAACGTGGTTGACACGGAATGTGATACCGTAATCTTCCGTTTGGTGTTCCGTGAACCATAACTTTAATTTTTGTTCCATTTGCGATAGAACCCCTTTCTTTCATCAAGACAAAAGTTGTTCGTATGCGAGTGGCGTTTACGGCGCTTCTTAATCATACAAATGCGAGTATACCGAATTTCGAAAGAAACTTCTATATAATTCGAAAATTTTTGTCTTTCGTCTTTACTCGACGAACGTCACGATTTCATCAAGCGGACGACGTTGCTTCTCACGTTTGGGTTCGTCTGCCCGGTAACCGAATGCGACCATGACCGGCACCGTGAAAACAGAACGATCAAGCAGTCCACGATCGACGAGTAATTGCTCGACAGCTTGCTGGTCGAATCCTTCGATCGGGCATGAATCGACACCGATTTGTGCTGCCGTCGACATCATGTTCCCAAGTGCGATATAGGCTTGTTTAGCTGCCCAGTCTTCCATCGCTTTCGGGTTATCACCAATCGCGAAATCCTCCTCTAAAAACAGACCGTAACGCTTCGTCCATCCAGCTTTCGCTTCTTCGGATAAACCAAGGAAATCCATCATCTGCTTGACATGCGGACCATTTGCCTGCATTTGTTCTCCGGTACGGGCGAGGAACAAGACGAAGTGACTCGCTGTCGGCAATTGTCCTTGTGCGCCCCAAGAAATTTCTTTTAAGGCTTCTCGGATTTCTGGATTTTGAATAACGAGCATGTTCCATGGCTCATATCCGAACGAGCTCGGTGACAGACGCGCCGTTTCTAAAATGAACCGGAAATCGTCTTCCGGGATCATTTGACCATTAAATGCCTTTGTCGCATGACGAGATTGAAATGCTTCAAGAATTGTTTGTTTTTGTTGTTGTTTTTCCATGAGAAATGCCTCCTTCAAAATGATGACTGCTTTTGTTATATCAAATCTGATTTTAGACCGCCTCTGATTTGCTCATATCAAGCTTTACGTTAGTTTTAAGACGAAACGGGAAATAATAGTATTAACGTTTTCTTTTTCTTTATTTCCACATTATTTTAAAAACGCTTGATTGCAATCTTTTTTGCTTAACCTTCCTTGAAAAACATTGATTTCTTTATTCTCATTTCCCGGTCAATTTGCTTTTCCACACAAATGTTTGTTACGGTAGTACCCTGCGTGATTAGGTTTTGTTATCGGAACGATGGGGTAATGATAATGTCGTTGCCATCATTTGATACAGAACAACTATGTAAAATTCGAAAGAAGGTGTGGAACACGATGGAAAATAATCGAAAAAGTAAGATCACAAAAGTCTTTATGGTATCCGTCATTTTCTGTGTGCTCTTTACCATATGGGGAATCTTACCGGAATCCCTAATCGGTGCAGCTAGTCTCGGAAATGTCACAGCTCAAGCACAATCCTTTGTCTCTAACGGATTTGGCTGGCTTTATCTTCTCGGCATGAGTGCTTTTTTAATCATTGCTATCTTTTTAATCTTTTCCCGCTTCGGTTCAATCCGACTCGGTAAGGATTCGGACCGTCCTGAATATGGTCTCATTTCTTGGTTTGCGATGCTCTTCAGTGCTGGTATGGGAATCGGTCTTGTCTTCTGGGGTGTCTCAGAGCCATTGACGCACTTCCATACACCGCCAGTCGCAACAGATGATCCAACGGAAGCAGCACGCCTCGCGATGCGCTATTCATTCTTCCACTGGGGATTACATCCTTGGGCATTATACGCGATCGTCGCGCTTGCGATCGCTTACTCGACATTCCGAAAAGGACGTCCTGCTACGATTGGTGACACGGTCGCTTCACTGATGAAGCCTCGGTATGCTTCTGCCGGTAAAGGTACCGTCGAAGTACTCGCCATCGTCGCAACGGCATTTGGTGTCGCGACGTCGCTCGGTCTCGGAGCACAACAAATCTCAGGTGGATTGAACTTCCTAACGAGTAGTATTCCCAACTCCTTCCTGACACAAATGATTATCATTGTCGTTGTGTCAGTACTTTACATGATGAGTGCGGCATCAGGACTCGATAAAGGAATCGTTCGTCTCAGTAACGCCAACATCGTCCTCGCCGTTATGTTGATGATTGGCGTCCTGTTCCTCGGACCGTTCAGTTTCATCATGGACCTTTTCGTGCAAACAACAGGTGCTTATTTGCAAAACTTACCGGTCATGAGTTTCCGGGCATCTGCCTTTAATCCAGACGAACGCGGCTGGATCAACGATTGGACGATCTTCTACTGGGCATGGTGGATTTCCTGGTCACCATTCGTCGGTACGTTCATCGCCCGTGTCTCGAAAGGACGGACGATTCGTGAGTTCGTCATCGGCATCATGCTCGTTCCAACGATCTTTGGTCTCCTTTGGTTCTCTGTCTTCGGTGGATCAGCGATTTGGAACGAATTGTTCCAAAATGTCGATCTGATCTCGACGGTCAACGATAAAGGGGTCGAAACTGGAATGTTCGCATTGTTTGAGACATTCGGTGGCTTAGGTACGTTCCTCAGTATCGTCGCCGTCTTCTTGATCACGACGTTCTTCATCACTTCGGCTGACTCCGCGACGTACGTTCTCGGTATGCTATCGTCTGGCGGTAGCCTGATGCCAAGCTTACGCATCAAGCTTGCTTGGGGTGTCATCCAGTCTTCAATCGCCGCTGTCTTACTTTATGCCGGAGGATTGAGTGCCCTACAGGCAGCAGCTGTTCTAGCCGCCTTCCCGTTCATCTTCGTCGTCGGAATGATGGTCATCGCTTTGTTCAAGGACTTATCGGATGAACCCGATGCGCAAAAAGAAGTCACCGATTTAAAACAAGATGCCTAAATCATTTTGATTTCCTCCTTCCGTCGCATACGGAAGGAGGTCTTTTTTGTTATCCTGAATTATGCGAAGTAGAAAGAAATGAGGTGGCTTATGCGAAAACGTACACGCTGGCTAGTATCCCTCAGCGTCCTCGCCTTAGGAAGCTGGTTTTTATATCGTGAAAATAACGTCATTGATGTCTCACGGATGATGGTCACGTCGAGTCGCTTACCGGAAGCGTTTGATGGTTATCGCGTCGTGCAGATCGCAGATTTACATGGCAAGGCGTTCGGGAATGAACAAAAACGACTACTGAAGAAAATTGATCGCGAAAAGCCGGATCTCGTTGTCATGACTGGCGATTTGATTGACTCGAGGCGAAACGGTGAAGAAGCTGTCCTTACACTCATGAAAGCGCTCGTTGATCGCTATCCGGTCTACTTCGTCACCGGGAATCATGAGGTGCGACTCAATCTAACAATTTTGCCAAAGCTTGAACAACTGGGTGTCACCGTTCTCCGGAATGAATCGCGCGTCATCGAATACCAAGGTCAATCGATTTCGCTGATCGGTATCGATGACCCGACGACGACACGTTGGCGCGAAGGGCTATCGGAACCGGATGGGATTCGTCAAAGTCTCGATCAAGCACTGCAAGACGTGTCACCTGATGCGTTTCAGCTCTTGCTTGCGCATCGTCCGGAATATAAATCCTTGTATGCGGAGCGTTCCGTTGATCTCGTCTTGTCCGGTCATGCGCACGGCGGGCAGATCCGCCTGCCGTTTACCGAAGGTCTGTATGCGCCTGGTCAAGGATTCTTTCCAGCGGTGACGGCAGGTCGCTATCAGGAACAACAGACGGAACTGATCGTCAGTCGCGGTCTCGGGAACAGCCTGTTTCCGTTTCGTCTGTTCAATCATCCAGAACTCGTCGTCCTGACGCTAAAACGACCATAAAAAAAGAACGTGTGCCGCGGCACACGTTCTTTTTTTAGACCAACGCTTCATGTAAAGCAGCGTCAGCATTTTCCCACATCTCAGGTTTATGTGTCTGCAAGAAATCACGTAATAA
This sequence comes from Exiguobacterium sp. UBA5002, assembly GCF_002396765.1. NCBI lineage: Bacteria > Bacillati > Bacillota > Bacilli > Caryophanales > Exiguobacterium > Exiguobacterium sp. UBA5002. The sequence continues at coordinate 64,566 of NZ_DGYQ01000005.1, read as the reverse complement.
TTCCTTTGAACGCTCATCCATGTGATCGACGACGATCCGCCCTTTAAGGGATTTATCCATCTTATTGACATGATCAGCAAGAATCTTGAATCCGCGACGCGCTTCCGCATCGACTAGCAGATCGCAGGCAGCGACACCACCATAATAGAATCCTTCTGGCTTACGACCGACCGTCACCCAGACGATCCAGTACAATTTACCGTTTGGCGTATCGGCTTTGTCCGTCGTGAACTTGACGCGTTTCTCGATTGCTGCTTTCGCGTGCATCGCACCCATATCGATGTAAGCTTCGCCGTCTTCCGGAGAAATGATGACGGGTGACATACTGTTTAAACTGAGTGTTCCGACACCAAATCCTCCGTGACCGTCTGTAGAGTTATCTGAAATGATATTGAAGTTAATCTTTTTTTCCATCGTGTTTTGTCCCCTTTTAATCCTGTTGCTTCTATCATACCGTATTCCGAGGTGTCTGCAACCAGTCACTCATAACGAAGTAACTGTAATTGTTCCTCTGATGCTCGGCGAATCGTCGGGAGACGATAACACGTCATGGATGCAATTTCCTCGTGAGCCGGGGGATTGACCTCTTCAAGATGAAGCAAAGCGCGGTCAAACAGAGTTTGCGCCGCACGACCGAACAAAAAGAGACGTTCCAGCGAAGAACACCGCGATCGAATCGCACGTAACTGATGCGCCAGTTCTCGCACTTTCGCCTCGACCTCTTCTTCCATGTCAGCCGTCGGTTTTCGATTTTGAAACAACGGTTTGAAACGTACATCGTCTTCAAGCAACGTCAACATCCCGTATCGCTTTGCTTCTTTTTGATTCAGCAGTTGAGCGAGTTCTTTATCCGTTACGAGTCGTCCGAATGGAATGTTCTGTTCAAAGACGATATCTGCGACTTCGAGTCCTTTAGCACCAGACAACGGATAATTCGTATCTTCCGGTAACGCCCGATCAAAAATCAGTAACGTATGAATCTTCTTCCGTATGATTGCGTCCATATGTCTCTCCTTTTCTGCCGTATGTGTATGACTACCTTCGCTTCCGACAAGAATAGCTCCTACCTTATACCCTTCTTTTTCGAAAACGATGTTCGAATTGACGAATCCCCTATCGAATGCGCTATACTGATGGCGTATCGTCATCATGCTAGAGGGGGAAATGAAGTCATGCCATATGTTACGGTTAAAATGTTATCGGGTCGTACAGTCGAACAAAAACGTGCCTTGATTGAAAAAGTCACGGAAGCAGTGTCGGAAACGACGAATGCTCCTAAAGAAAACATCACGGTCTTCATCGAAGAGATGGAAAAAACAGATTACGGTCAAGCTGGCGTCATGTTCGCGGATAAATAACCAACAAGAGACGTCCGGTCGTTACCGCACGTCTCTTTTTCCCATCTACTTGATCTCTAAGGAGGAAAACTTATGACTACTGTTACTGTACTTGGTGCGACCGGTCGAACAGGTCGACCTTTGATTGATCGGTTATTAGAAAACGGCTACGACGTTCGTGTACTCGTTCGTTCCGCGTCACCGGACTTACCGGTCCATGACCGACTTCACGTCCTGACAGGAGATGCGACAAATCCAGAGGATCTCGAACAAGCACTCGCAGGAAGCACCGCTGTCTTCAGTTGTCTCGGTACCGATCAACAGCAGGTCCTCTCGACAGCGATTCCACATCTTGTCACGAAGATGAAGGAAGCAGGCATCGAACGGATCGTCTTCATTGGTACAGCAGGCATTCTCGATGCATCAGAAGAACCAGGGAAGTATCGTTTCCAATCGAGTGAGTCTCGTCGACGCTCGACGATTGCAGCCGAGGATCACTTGAAAGCTTATCTGACTCTAAAGGATGCAGACGTCGACTTCACCGTCATCTGTCCAACACAACTGTCGGAAGACAAAGCACTTGCTGCTGACGACCTATTGATCGAGACGACACGTTTCACTGCACCGACAGGTCCGATTCCCCGGGAAAACGTCGCACAGTTCGCCTTTGAAGTTTATCGTGACGGAACACATCATCGTGTCCGTGTCGGGATTGCTTCGCATGGATCAACTGAATGAAAAACAAAAAGAGCAATGGATCTGCTGATCCATTGCTCTTTCATATGTGTAACGATTATAGCAAGACGCTGACGACGATTGCCGTCAAGACACTGACGAGTGTTGCGCCGTAGAGTAACTTCAGACCAAAACTAGCCGCAACGCTTCCTTGGCGGTCGTTCAATCCTTTAACCGCACCAGCGATGATTCCGATCGACGAGAAGTTCGCAAACGAGATCAAGAAGACAGACACGATTCCGAGTGTGCGTTCCGAGAATTCTTTTGAGTACTCTGGAAGGCTCAACATCGCAACGAATTCGTTCGTGATCAATTTCGTTGCCATGACACTACCGGCACTGACAGCTTCCGCCCATGGAACACCCATGATGAATGCGAATGGTGCAAAGATGTATCCGAGAATTTCTTGGAACGAGATACCGAGAACCATCAGGAAGATATCGTTGACCATTCCGATCAAAGCATTGTAACCAATCAACATCGCACCAACGATGATTGCGACTTTGAATCCATCCATGATGTATTCGCCGAGCATTTCGAAGAACGTTTGCTTCTCTTCGACGATTTCAAGAATATCTTCTTCCGGGTCAACCGTGTATGGGTTGATGATTGAGACGATCATGAAACCACCGAACAAGTTCAAGACGATTGCTGTAACGACATATTTTGGTTCTACCATCGTCATGTACGCACCGACGATTGACATCGAAACCGTCGACATTGCTGATGCACACAATGTGTAAAGACGGTTTGCTGGTAATTGACCAATTTGTTTTTTTACTGTGATGAATACTTCTGATTGTCCGATCGCAGCTGAAGCAACCGCGTTGTAAGACTCGAGACGCCCCATCCCGTTGATTTTCGACAAGACAAAACCAATCCCACGCATCAAGATCGGTAAAATCTTTGTGAATTGCAAAATTCCGATCAAGGCAGAGATGAAAACGATTGGTAGCAGGACGTTAATGAAGAACGGTTGTGCACCTTCGTTCGCTAGTCCACCAAAGACGAAATCAATCCCGATTGCCGCATAACTCAGCAGTTTTTCAAAGACTTTCGCGAAGCCACGAATGACGATATATCCGAACGATGTATTGAGTAAAATGAACCCAAGTACGAGCTGAAGAACTAGCATGACCGCAAGCGGTTTCAATTTGATGCCTTTACGATTGCTGCTGACAAGGAGCGCCAAACCAAAAACGATAGCCAGTCCGAGTAGTGCGATAAGATATTTCATGAAGTACCCCTCTATCTATTAGTTGTTTATCAGTTGTACATTCGTACGATGTCTGACGTTTAATTTCTTTCCAAGTAATAGAATAATCAATATTTCGAAGAACTACAAGAGGAAAAGTTCATTTAGTAACCGCTTTCGTTATTTTCATAGACTTTCAAGACAAATTTTTCCAAGCGCTCCCGAACATTGTCCTGACTAAGGTTTTGCTTTCCATATGCTTTCCACCCCGGATAGATGTCGATCGTTTCAGGTCCAAAATCAAAAATAGCCCGAATATCCCACGCGTGATCGTAAGAACGTTTCGTCTGTTTAAGGTAACTTTTTAAAAAATGATCCGCCATCTCGACGGATTCGAGCAAGGCAAGATTCAAACGACAATGCGCAAGGTCGACTTCAATGGGACCTACACACGCATTAATCCAATCAATCGTATGACACGTTCCATTCATTTCGTATAACACATTGACCGGATGAAAATCCCGATGAATAAACCGGATCGTTTGACTTTCGTCCGGTTCGACCGCCAGTAGCTGACGCCATCTCTCCGGATACTGCGTCCAAGTCGGAACGTGACGTTCCGTCGCATACGGCTGATAGACATACCGAGATTCGGGTACCGGTAGCGCATGGATCGCAACAAGCATCTGTGCCAGTCGTTCGACATACTGCTCATCCACCTGATCAAGCCGGATCTCTCCCGGTGAACGCGTCATATATAACCACGGCGGGACTTCGTCTCTAACATCGGTTTGATAGTCCAACACATCTGGTGCTAAGTCACCTGCTGCTTGTAACGCAAACACTTCATGCAAGACAAGATCCGGCTCCTCATGTAGCCAGTCTTGATTCGTATGGACGCGAAGAATTCCCTCACCGACTCGAAAAACAAGGGAGGATGTCGCGCCTTTTAAGACTTCGACCTCTCCTCCCTCCTGTCCAAGCTGTTGCAAGATTTTCGTAAGGACAGCGGACGATATCATGATGTCACGCTGCCAATCAATAACTGGTCGATCTGCATCTTCTCATTCGCATGCTCGCGCAAGTCGTGCAAAATTTCTTGCGGGAAGAACAGCTTCTCATCAGTCTGGCGTGACGTCGCAATGGCTTGAACGAGCGGTGAAACTTGCGAAATCTCTTTCATTTGCCCATCCTTCATCTGCAACATGATCGGCTGCTTACTGATTTCCCCGTTATCTCCATATAAATCGTAAGGAAGACGACTGAGTTTATCTTCAAGCAGATAATAGGTCGGATTCAAGCCGATTGCTTCGAACAACTCACACAACTTATCGTGGACGAGTTCACGTTTTTCAGCCGGATAATCGACATACTTGAACAACTTCCGGTCAACGAATCGCCCCGAGAGATCTGCAAGGATCGGATCCTGTTCATTCGCCCACTGCTGAAAATAGAAGTAGACGATTGTCTCATCGAGCCCAAGGAAATCACGCAACTCCATCTTCTGATCAAATAGCGGCATCAAATGGATTGGTGCGATCGCAAACGGATATGCGGACAGGTACAACTCCTGCGCCCGCTCAAGAATAGCCTTTAATAGGTAATCACTCGATCGTGTCACCGGATGCAGGTAGACTTGCCAATACATCTGATACCGCCGCATGATGTAGTCTTCGATCGAATGCATTCCCGATTGTTTGACGACCATCTGATTATGGGCCGGACGCAATACCCGAAGCATCCGCTCGAGATCGAATTTTCCGTAGCTGACACCGGCAAAATGCGCATCGCGCAATAAATAATCCATCCGGTCGACGTCGAGTTGTGAGCTGATCATCGTAACAAGCAGTTGATTCGGGTGCGTCTTGTTGATGATCGACGCCACTTCTTCCGCAAATCCGTCTCCGACTTGGTCGAGGACTTTCTTGATTTCCGTATCCCCGAGAATGATCTGCTCCGTCCACGTCTCGTGATTAACACCGAAGACGTTCTCGAATGCGTGCGAAAACGGACCGTGTCCGACATCGTGTAAGAGTGCCGCAGCCAGCGTCAACTCACGGTACTGATCGTCCCAATCGGCGCGACCGTTGAAGACATCGATCAGTTGACGCGTGATTTCATAGACACCGAGCGAATGATGGAACCGTGTGTGCTCTGCTCCATGAAACGTCAAAAAGGATGTTCCGAGTTGTTTGATTCGGCGTAGTCGCTGAAATTCACGTGTACCGATCAGTTGCCAAATCAACTGATCACTGACATAGATATAGCGATGAACCGGATCCTTGAAGACCTTCGTTTCCTTTAATTGTCCTAATGATTGATACATATGTTTCTCTCCTTTAAATCGTGTCTATGTCGTTGTTGTTCGGTTTTGTTTCCAAGGATTCCTGTCTCCCGCGGCGCTTCGCACAGAAACTTTACACACCCTGTGCTATAATGATGTCGCAAATCTACAATAAAGGAACGAGCCTATGGGAATCGAACTCTTAAAACAAGAACATTATCGTATTTTTGATCAAACGTCACTCGGAACTGCTTTCCATGCGACACAATCGTTTGCGATGGACGACACATTATGTGCCTCTGTTGCAACAGAAGGAGCCGCACTCCGCTCTTGGATTCACCACGAAACCGTCGTCCTCGGCATCCAGGATGCCCGTCTTCCTCATCTTGCTGACGGTGTAGCCGTTCTGCATGAACATGGTTTCTCGCCCGTCGTCCGTAACTCAGGTGGTCTTGCCGTCGTCCTCGACGCTGGTGTCTTGAATATTTCACTCGTCCTACCGGAACGCGGCGGCATCGATATCGACAGTGGTTACGAAGCGATGCTTGCGCTCGTCCGCCGCATGTTCGCACAAGAAACGGACGCGATCGTCGCTGGTGAAATCGTCGGATCGTATTGTCCCGGTTCTTATGACTTATCGATTGCGGGTAAAAAATTCGCTGGTATCTCCCAGCGTCGTGTTCGTGGCGGAGTTGCCGTTCAAATCTATCTTTGTGTCAACGGAAGTGGAAGTCAACGCGCTGCTTTAGTCCGTGACTTTTACGAGGCAGCGCTTCAAGGTGAAACGACGAAATTCGTCTATCCGACCGTCGTGCCGGAAACGATGGCGTCCCTCGAGGAACTGCTTGGTACTCCACTGACAGTCGAGGAGTGCTTACGTCGTGCATATGAAGCGTTACTTGCGCTCGGCGCTGATTTGACGCCCGCAACTTTGACGGAACTCGAGAATGAGCGTTTCGGCGTCAACTTGAGTCGGATGCTTGATCGAAACGAAAAAGCCCTAGGTTAAGAAAGGAGAGAACGTGATGATCCGATTGATCACAGATAGTGGTGCCGATGCACCAAAAGACATGTTAGATGCTTATGATTTTACGGTCATGCCATTCGGCGTATTGATCGACGAAGACACGTTCTTCGATGGAGAATCGATATCTCCAAAACAACTGTATGATAAGATGCGTGACGGTGCAGCACCAAAGACATTCCAAGCAGAAGTCAGCCGGATGGTCGAAGTATTCACGCGTCACTTCGAACAAGGGGATCCCTTCCTCTACCTCGCCTTCTCGAGCGAATTATCGGGAACGTATCAAACCGCGAAGATGCTAGCAGAGGAGCTCGCCGAAAAGTATCCGAACGTGCCTTATCTCGTACTCGATACGAAAACCGCTTCAACAGGACAAGGATTGTTCGTTCTCGACGTCGCAGAATACGCACAAACGCATTCGTTTGAAGAAACAGTGGCTTACGCTGAAGCCAAGGTGAATACGATTCGTCATCTGTTTACAGTCGAATCACTCGAATATTTGATGCGCGGTGGACGCGTTTCGCGAGCTAGCGCCTTCATTGGTGGCCTCTTATCGATCTTGCCACTATTGACAGTCGAAGACGGGAAGTTGATCCCAAAAGAGAAGATCCGTGGTCAGAAAAAAGTCATGAACCGAATCGTCGAGTGGATGGAAGAAGCACGTCCTGCGATTGACGGACACCGGATCATGATTGGTCACGGGGATTCGATCGAACGGGCAGAACAGTTAAAACAATTGATTGAAGCACAGTTTTCACCAAGCGAAGTCATCTTGACGATCGCCGGCGCAGCGATCGGTTCACATACAGGACCGGGACTCGTCGTCATTGGGTATGACCTTCCACGTTAACGGCACTCATTTTTATCTTATAGTACGACAAAATGGGACAGACTCTGTTTAGAGCCTGCCCCGTTTTTTTATGCATTGTATCCGAAGAACAGCAATGCCATGCTTAATCCAAGCGAAGAGACGATGAACACGATCGCCATCCCACCCATTCCGAAAACTAACAGCTTCGGTAAATCACGTCGCTTCTTCAGAAGGGCAGTTAATAACCCGACGTTGATCAAGAGGACGACGAGGAACGGAAGCAACAGCATCCAACGTTCTTGCAGTAAAAATAAACTATCCATTTCTTTGCTCCCTTCTTTCAGACTCCAAGAATGGTCGGAATAGATTCAGACATAAGAAACGGAATAAAACATAAGCGAACAGAAGTGTCGATACTACTTCGAAACCAGCATATCCGATATCACGCCACGTGATTCCTGTCGTCACCCCAGCGAACCAATACGGGAAGTCGACCGTCAACAGACTACATATCAAAGCGAGAACGGCTTCCTGACGTGTTTGTCGATCGTAAAGTGAGTAAGATATCTTTTTTATATTGAATATATTCGCGATTCCGTCACCCGATGTGTACCCTTTGATGATGCCGATGACGCCGCCTAGTACCGCCAGTGCATACCATGGAAGTGGCCATACGACATGAAAAAGCAGGAGTGCGAACACAATCGATAAGACGCGGATCGCCATCAGTCTTCTGTTTTCGACGCTGCCACCGCATCATGGGAATTCAAGTTGACCGTCAACGGTTTTGCTGTTCCTTTACCGGAGAAGTTCTCAATCAACTCTTTGACATCTAATCCTGACGACGCCTTTAATGTCTCTTGCAGTGATGCCATCAAATCCGTTGCGTAACCGGTGACACGGTTCGCACCGCCCCCTTCACCGCTACCTGTATCAACGACTGTGATTTTATCGATGTTACCGAGTGGTGCTGCAATCTCTTTCGCGTACTCTGGCATCATCCGAATGACCATGTCGAGAATCGCCGCTTGTCCGAATTGCTCGAACGCCTGCGCGATTTTTTCTTTTGCTTCTGCTTCAGCAAGACCCTTCAGACGAATGATCTCCGCTTCTGTTTCCCCTTGGGCCCGCTCAGCGTCCGCTTTCGCAAGACCATCCAGACGAATTCGTTCTGCATCCGCTTTTGCCGATGCCTCGATCCGGTATTTCGTTGCATCTGCTTCCGCATATTGCTTCGCACGGTCGGCTTGGGCAGCTTGCTCAATCGAGTACCGATCGGCATCAGCGCGTTTTTTGACTTCCGCGTCGTATTGTTTCTCACGACGGAGAATTTCACGTTCTTCGAGCTCGATTTGTTTTTGACGCTCGATGATTTTGATTTGCATCTGTTGCTCGGTGACTTCTTGTTGCGCGCGTGCATTCTCAAGATCATACGCTTGGTCGGCTTTCGCCTTCGCTATATCTTGTTCGCGGCGGTAGTCTGCCATCTTCAACTGATTTTCTTTTTCCGCTTCAGCGATTTCTGTTGCGCGTTCGAGTTCTGCTTTTTTCGCATCTTTTGAAGCTTCCGCCCGTTTGATGCGTGTCTCTTTTTCCGCGTCTGCCGTTGCGATATCCGCATCACGACGAACCTGTGCAATCCGAGGTTTCCCGAGGGATTCTAAGTATCCGTTCTTGTCACGGACGTCTTTAATCGTAAACGAAACGATGACGAGTCCCATCTTCGCTAGGTCTTGAGACGCGACCCGCTGGACTTCTTGTGAGAACTTATCACGGTTCTTATAAATTTCTTCGACGGTCATCGACCCGAGAATCGAACGCAAGTGTCCTTCAAGGACTTCACGTGCTTCGCCTTCTCGCTCCTCCTTTGATTTTCCGAGGAACTGCTCCGCTGCCGTCGCAATCTCAGAAATCGAGCTACCGATCTTGATGATCGCTGTACCGTCTGCCATGACCGGTACACCTTGCTCCGTATAGACTTCAGGTGTCGTAACTTCGAGTTTACTCGATAACAAACTCAGTGGTGTCGCTTGTTGGAAGACAGGTAACACGAATGTTCCGCCGCCACGAATGATTTTTACTCGGTTGCCGGACTCATCGGTATTGACGTTGCGTCCTCTGAGATAACTACCCGATACGATCAACGCTTCTTCCGGACCGACCGTTCGGTACTTCGTAATGAATAAGACGATCAATGCAACAATCAACGCGACCGCGACGATCGATACGATTAATACTGGATTCATGTAAACATCTCCTTTTTCCATTGTTGGGGGTACGTCACGACAGACGCGACGCCTTGTTTGATCTCGATGACGAGCACCTTCGTACCTTGTGGTAGGGCAGGTCCTTCAAACAGAACGGCTGACTTTGATACGCGTCCTGAGACGTCATCGAGTAAGATTTCACCATATCCTTCAGTCGGAATCGGAACGATGACGGTTGCGCTGCGTCCTTCTAGCATCTGTTCCGAAAATCCAAGCGACTGTTCGGCTTGTGCCATCGGAACGAATAAAAAGATATGCATCAGCGTCGTCACTAATAACGCAATCACACTGCTGATGATTAAAATCAATATCGAACGAAACGGACTGAGCTGTTCGAGTCCGAATCCGATCGCTGACGTGATGATGACAAAAGATAAGATCAACGTGGGATGAAAGATTTGGTCGACGCCTGGAATGACGTCTGAGAATAGGATGGACACAAACACACCACAAGCAGCGGCCGCTAATGCATATAAATAAAGTGTACTAACGTCCATCTTCGTTCACCTCGATGTAAGGATGTGAGCCATACAGTTCGTGGTAAGCCCTTTGATAAGCAGCCCGGTTTTCCTCAAACAATAAACGAGCCAATTCTTTGTCTCGTTGATCGATTGCCTCTTCTTGACGGCGTAAGTATTTTTTCTGTGCGGCAAAATGACGTGCTAATCTTGCCTCAATCGACGGTTCTCGTTCACGCTGCAACTCCTGTTTCATCGCTCCACTCCTTTCTGAAGTACTGGCTTTCTTTATCTTCTACGCTTATTTTTTAGAAAATGTTTCAAAATGAATTCCATTTATTTTCTTTTCATTAAAAAAAAAAACGTTCGTCCCATACAGAGGACAAACGTTTTTGAATAATTAGCGTTTATGAACGATTCGGTCGACGAACAATCAGACCATAATAGAGAATGAGCGCCAGGCAATCTAAGGTCATGATGATCAACCCCATCGGAACAGCAGACTGCTCTCCCATGATCCCGACGAGTGGTGACACAAGAGAACCGACGAGCATCGGCAAGAGCCCTAGAAGAGCCGAGGCACTGCCTGCCGTTGCTCCGTAATTTTGCATCGCTAAGGTAAAACCGAGCGTCGAGATCAATCCGACGCTTGAAACGACGAAGAATAGTGGAATCATGACGAAGATCAACTGATTCGTTAACGTCAAAGCGAGGAACAATAAGATACTTGCACCCGCAACGATCGTCAAACTAATTCGCATCAGCCGCTCTGAATCGACACGACCCGCAAGACGACCGGCGATTTGTGCTGCTAAGATAATTCCGATTCCGTTTAAACCGAACAAAAAACTGAACTGTTGCGGCGAAGCGCCATAAATATTTTGTAAGACGAACGGTGAACCCGAGATGTAGGCGAACATCGCGCCCATGACGAATGCTTGCGCGAACGCATAGCCAATGAAGACGCGATCCGTCAACAAACGTCCGAACGTCTTCAACGTCGTCGTCAGGTTTCCTTCAACACGTCTATCAAGCGGAAGTGTTTCCGGTAAACGGAGTGCGACAGCAAGTAACATCATCGTGCTTAAAATCGCAAGCAAGTAGAAGACGAAATGCCAGTCACCGAACCGAAGCATTTGTCCACCGATGACGGGTGCGAGAATTGGTGCTGTTCCGTTGACGAGTGACAAGGCAGCAAAAAACCGCGTCAATTCAGGTCCGTCAAACAAGTCACGAACGATTGCCCGGGAAATGACGATTCCTGACGCTCCAGCTACCCCTTGGATGAATCGAAGCGCGATCAACACTTCGATTGTCGGTGCCATCGCACAGGCGAGAGACGCCAGCAGATATGCGAGCAGAGCAACCATCAACGGTCGTTTACGACCGCGAACGTCACTCAGCGGACCAACAATCAACTGTCCGAGTGCCATCCCAAGCATACAAGCGGTCAAACTCAATTGGATTAGTGATGCACTCGCATCAAATGAGCGTGACATATCCGGAAAAGCAGGTAGATACATGTCGATCGAGAGCGGTCCAAGTGCAGCGAGTGAACCGAGGATCAAGATCAACGTTAAGCGACGTGAGGTCATGGTTTCTTTCGTCATGACGTCACGTAATCCAAATCATGCAGGACATAAGCGAGGAAAAAGACGACCGATGGATTTTCATATGTCATCTGAACCTTTTTGAGTTGTGCGCGGTAACCGGTCTCATACTCGACCCCGTTCAACTTCCGTTCCATATTCATTTTAATCAATGCGTCGAGTTTATCGATCACATCGACCATCTGTCCCTCGTATGTCTCGTCTTTTGCTTCAACGACGAACCGACGGAACGGTGCTCGGATTTCTTTCGGTAGATTATTAATCAACGTCTCTCCTTCTGCCCGTTCGTAAGCTTCGAAGGCTGCTGCTGTGACCGGTGTCGCATGTTTGACAGGTCCAAGAACATCTCCTGTCGTTCCTTCAACGAGATCATGACACAAGAGACGCGAGACGACTTCTTCGATGTCGATCGTGACGCCGTACTTCTCTGATTCAATCAGACCATTGAAGATACCAAGCGAGGCTGCTCGAAACGCATGTGTCGCGTCGTTATCATCAATCGTGTTGAAACGTCCTTTCCAGCGCCGAATCGTATCCATCATCAAGACGTTTTCAATGAAATGAGACATCTTGTCCTCTTCCATGACCGACTGTGTCAAGCGACGGATCGAAACGAGTGGATGTCGTTCCAGAACAGCCTGTAATTCCGCTGCCTTTTGTTCGAAAAAGACGGACTCTGTCATCCGTGCTTCCCTTCGTGCGTACAACATCGCATCGAACGTATCGATGGCTTCGACGATCCGTCCTTCCGGTGATTCATCTTCTGCATGTACGAGGTATGTCGTGAACGCTGGTTGAAGCGACTTTGAGAGTAAGGCAACGAGCTGTTCACTTGCTTGTTGTTCCATTGCCTGAATGTGTGCATGTAACGTTGGTTCTTTTTTTGTCCGGTGTTTAATGGGTCCAGTGATGACTTCATTCATATCATGGAATAGAGCTTTTCCGAGCAATGTCTGGCGGTCGACTGGTGGTTGCCCGTCTGCTTCTTCTAAATAGCTTGCCATCAAACTGAATAAGGCAACACGAAAGCTGTGACTGGCTGCGTTATCTGGAAAACGTGGTGCATATTCATCCCACCGTGGAACGTTTTGCATCCGCGTCAGCATCCGAATGAAATTACCGTTTTGCATGAAATCTCTCCTAACGAAAGACGGACAGAGAGTACCCTGCCCGCCATTGTATTATTTTGCTGATTTGGTTGAACTGCTTCCGCTACGGAACCAACCAATGATTAAAATCAGAGCAAGTACGACCCAGAAGATCGTTTGCCATAGTGTACTCTCTGGAAACTCATGCGGCAAGACGTCGATTGACGGATGCGCGAGTGTCATGACGACCAGTTTTACACCAACCCATGCGACGAGCCAAAAGGCAGCTTCTTCGATGCCTGGTCGCTTTTGGAGCAAGACGACGAACCAGCTCGCGAAGTAACGCATGATGACGAGACCAATGATCCCACTGAAGAAGACGACCCAGAATTGTCCTGTATTCAGACCACCGATCGTTCCACCAATCATCGGTAATGTCGTTGCCATGGCGACAGCAGCAAGTGTCGAGTCGACAGCGAACGCTAAGTCAGAGAACTCGACTTTAACGACCGTCCACCAAAAGTTCGGTGAGGCTTTTTGTGAGGCAATCGTGTCCGGTACTTGGTGTTTATTCGATCGCGCCTCGACGATTCCTTTAAACGCGACGTAGAAAAGGTAAATCGCCCCGAGTGCTTGAAGTTCCCAAATCGTCGCTAAGTACGAAGCAAAGAAGATTGCCACGAAACGTAAGACGAGTGCTCCGACGAGGCCATAGAAAAGCGCCTTTTTACGTTGGTCGTCTGGTAACGGTCGGACGAGGACCGCCATGACCATCGCATTGTCGGCGGATAGTAATCCTTGCAAAATGATCAGTACGAGCCCGACGGTCGCATACTGTGTAATTAATCCAATATCCATACTAACGAATCCCCTTTATTGTTCAGTCTATTTATTATATGCCGGTCGTCCGGAAAGAAAAAGATACAAGCTCGACTCAAGTACTTAACCTTGTGTTTTATTCCCATTGTTTAAGAAAACCTAACACAAAAAAACGACCCGTCATCGACGGATCGTTTCCATTTCTTATAAGTTTTGATCAACTTTCTTTTCAGCATCTGGATTTGGTTTCGTTTTTGGTGAAGAGAACCAACCCCAAAGAGCAAGACCGACCATGACTGTCCAGAAGAATGCCTGCCACGGTGTACTGTGGGCGAATCCTTCAGGAAGCTTCAAGGATTCAAAGATCGTTCCTTCGATTGATGCGTGGTATTTCGGGTGTTCAAGCGCCAGAACGGCTAGCTTCACACCGACCCAGGCGACGATTGCAAAGGCTGCTGTCTCAAGACCTGGGCGATCTGCGAGTAATTTAACAAAGACACGTGCTGCGAACCGCATCAAGACGACACCCATCAAACCACCTGTTAAGATGACGATGAAGTGACCTGTGTTCAAACCACCGATTTCACCTGATCCCCAGTTTGGAAGGGCAACGGCAAGTGCTACTGCTGCAAGAATCGAATCGACAGCAAACGCTAAGTCTGCGAATTCGATTTTCGCGACTGTCCGCCAGAATTCACCTTTTGAAACTGGCTCCTCCGACTTCGGTTCTTCATCTAGCTCATTTTCAGCCCCATGGTTCTCACCGAGCTTCCTGGCTTTAACGGTCTTATAAATATGCCGTAGTCCCATGATGAGCAAGTACGCCGCTCCAAGTGCTTGGATTTGCCAAATGTCGACGAGGAACGAAATCGCGAACAATGCCGCGAATCGTAAGACGAACGCTCCAGCTAGTCCATAAAAAAGTGCTTTCTTTTGTTGTTCTCCTGGTAAGTGCTTGACCATGACCGCGAGTACGAGTGCATTATCCGCTGAAAGTAATCCTTCAAGCGCGATCAAGACGAGTACGACCCAGGCATACTGTAATAGTAACTGCCAATCCATCTCTGTCATCCCTTTCTTTAATTACCTGTAAAATAAAAAAACTTCAATTATTGACCATGACGAAAAAACAATGATTACACGTTCACCTGAACATATAGTATAGGATAGTATACCCGATTGCAAGTAAGTTATTCCTGTAGCTATAGAATGTGTTGATTTTAAGTCGTGCGAGTTTCGTTTATCGAACGTTCATGATAAAATTCAAGACAATACTTCTAGCGATGAAACAATGAAACACATTTGCGGAATCATCAGACTTGCTCGTCTCTAGCATTCCTGTCATGTTATTACTATTGAAACACTACAAAAGGACAAAGGGGCCAATGAATATGTCTACCTCTACCTACCCGATTACGTTACCAACAAAAGAAGAGCGCCATAAGCTGTTCGGTTCGGTACCACCGATCAAAGGAACAAAACCGACTGAAAAAGATAAGATGGTCGACTTGCAAAATACACCGAAGAACTTCTTGTTCGCACTAGACGCTGTCGGAATCTCGAACGTCAAACATCCTGTCGTCATCCAAGACGGAGACAACACACAAGCGACTGTTGCGACATTCGAATTGTCGACATCACTCGTACAAGATCGTAAAGGGATCAACATGAGCCGTTTAACGGAACAACTTGATCAATACCACAACGAAGGTTGGACGGTCACGAACGAGTCACTCATTCAATTCGCGCGTGATTTAGCAGACCGCATGGAACAAACGGAAGGTCAATTGACGATCCGTTACCCATGGTTCTTCACACGTAAAGCACCTGCAACGGGTCTTAGCGGCTTGATGAATGCTGAAGTATGGCAAACGGTCAGCGTCAACACGGAAACGGACGAAGCGACGTTGTCTGTCGGCTTGACGATCAACGTCACGACACTTTGCCCATGTTCAAAAGAAATCAGCGAATACAGTGCTCACAACCAACGTGGTTACGTCACGATGGAAGCATCGTTACGTGATGAAGCAGAAGACTTTGACTGGAAACAATCATTGCTTGATGCAGCTGAATCCAATGCCTCAGCGCCACTTCACCCAGTACTCAAACGTCCGGATGAAAAGCGCGTGACAGAGATGGCATACGAAAACCCACGTTTCGTAGAAGACATGGTTCGCTTGATTGCTGCTGACCTGTACGAAATGGACCCAATCGCTTCATTCTACGTCGAATGCCGTAACGAAGAAACGATTCACCAACATGACGCGATCGCACGGATCACGTTCGATAAAGACGCACAATAAGTAAGTCTGCCGTACTCTCTCTTAAACCGAGCGAGTACGGCTTTTTTTGTATACCGGCATTGCTCTCCGTTTTGCGAGCGTTTACACTTAACTCGAATGGAGGAATGCACATGTTGGAACTGATTCCTTTTTTACTCGAACGACTCGGTATCATGATCATCTTAGCGTTCATCCTCGCCCAGTGGGGACCGACACGAAGGTTGCTACGTCAACCGGAAGCAGGCTGGCAATTCCGTGTCCTCGTCCTATTTTTTGCGACGTACGGCATTTTAAGCAACTATACAGGGGTCAAAGTCGACTTAGCTGAATTCTTACCCCATGCTTGGCTCGAAGAAGTCGACGGGACATCAGCGATTGCAAACACACGAACGATGATCGTCGTCATCAGCGGATTGCTTGCTGGTCCGCTCGGTGGATTGATGACCGGATTGATCGTCGGGGTTCATCGGTATTCCCTCGGCGGATTCACAGCGTTCGCTTGCGCGCTTTCGACCGTCATCGCCGGTGGTGTCAGCGGTCTCTTACGCTCCTATTGGCGCGACCGTCTCAGTAGCCAAGCATTATTGCCCGTGTGTCTGACTGCTTTTTTAATGCTGTTTGAAATGTCGTTGATTTTACTATTCGCCCGCCCCTTTGATGCGGCAGTCGAACTCGTCCAGTTCATCTTCTTACCGATGACACTGATCAACGTCCTCGGTGTCTGGTTGTTCTTATCGATCATCCGCCTTGCTGCGCGAGAAGAGGAAACGGTTCGGGCACGAGAAGCAGAACGGTCGTTGCATATCGCCGATTTGACGCTTCCGCATCTGACGCGTGGTCTACATATTCATACGGCAGAAGCTGTCGCGGAAATTCTGTTGCAACAAACGCGAGCCGAAGCCGTCTCACTGACGGATCGTTCCGTCATCTTGGCCCATATCGGTATCGGGAGCGATCACCATCAAGCTGGGAGTCACTGGACGACGAAACCGACCGAGCATGTCTTGCAGGACGGACAAGTCCGTCTTGTGACAGAACGACTCGATATCGGCTGTCCCGTAACGGATTGTCCGCTTCAAGCTGGCATCATCGCTCCGCTTATCGTCGGGGAAACGACGATCGGGACGTTGAAAGTCTATTATCCTCATGCTGAATTGCTCGACGCCGTCGAAGTCGAACTCATTGAAGGGTTAGCGAAACTGTTCTCGACACAACTGGCACTCGGGAACGCCCAGCGGCAAGCCGGTTTACTGAAAGATGCCGAGATCCGGGCACTCGAAGCACAAATCCATCCCCACTTCCTGTTTAATGCGATCAATACGATTTATGCACTGTGCCGGACGGATGTCGAACAAGCACGCACGTTGTTGCTCGAATTGTCGACGTTCTTCCGCAGTAACCTCCAAGGCGCACGATCGACGAAAATTCCGCTCCAAAAGGAACTCGAACACATCGAAGCATACACATCGCTTGAAGCCGCTCGTTTTCCGAATCGTCCGTTTCTCGACATTGATTCAGCAGACGAGACGACGTCTTTACTCGTTCCACCGTTCATCTTACAACCGTTGATCGAAAATGCGTTCCTTCATGCGTTTTCTTCTGAACAGACAGGATATGTCGGGGTGACGGCATGGTGTGAGGCAGACCAGCTGTGTCTCGAAGTCGTCGACAACGGACGCGGGATTGACGCTTCGCGCCTTGCTCGTCTCGGTCGAGAAGTCGTTCCATCCTCGGGCACCGGTACCGCATTATTCAATACGGCAGAACGGATTCGAAGTTTATATGGTGAAAAGGGACAGTTTACGATCACGAGTGACGGTCAAAACGGCACGACGATCGCGATTCGTCTCCCGATTGAAGTCAGAAAGGAGATCCAGCATGCGCACCTTGTTGATTGAAGATGAACCGCTCGCACGCGATGAGCTCCGTTATCACGTGACCGCAGCCGGTCTTGAAGTCGTCGGGGAAACCGGCAGTGTCGAGGAAGCTGAACGACTCGTTCGCTCCCTTCAACCCGACTTAGTCTTTCTCGATATCGAGCTAACGGACGGAAGCGGTCTTGAAGTCGCCAAACGCTTGAAATCGATGCCACGTCCTCCGGCTCTTTTGTTTGTGACGGCATATGATGCTCATGCGCTTGAAGCGTTTGAGCTCAATGCCTATGATTACATCTTAAAACCGTATGATCCGGCACGGATTGTCCGTGCGATTGAAAAAGTTGCGCGACCGCTTCCGAAAAAAGCACCTCGACTTGAACGTTTAGCCGTTGAGACGGGCGAACAACTGAAATTATTGTCTCCTCAAGATATCGATTACATCGTCGCTGAGAACGGGAAGACGAAGATCGTCACGGAGCACCATGCGTATCCATCGAACGAGACCTTACTCGAACTCGAACGAAAGCTTCAAGATCATCGCTTTTTACGAGTTCATCGCTCGTACCTCGTCAACTTATCAGCAATCGATGCCATCGAACCTTGGTTCAACGGAGCCTATAATTTAAAAATTCATCAGATTGATGTGCCAGTCAGCCGGACGTATGTCAAACTACTGAAAGAAGCGCTCGGTATTTGAGCGCTTCTTTTTTGTGATTCAAGGTCCATTTTCAACCTTTCATCGAACGAAACCGACAACTCATCTAAAAATCAAAGAAAGCGCTTCCATAACTTGTATACTAAATCCATCATAGTTCATTCAAGAGGAGGAATTTTAGATGAGCGCTACTCCAATCGTTATTGCTGTCATCTGTATCTTATTAATCGCGTATCGTCTCTACGGCACGTTCATGGCCGCGAAAGTCTTAAAAATCAAAGATGATCGCGAAACGCCCGCTCATAAATTAGCGGACGGAAAAGATTACGTCCCAACGAACAAATGGGTCTCGTTCGGACACCACTTCGCAGCAATCGCTGCTGCCGGTCCACTCGTCGGACCTGTCCTTGCTGCACAGTTCGGATATCTCCCTGGCTTACTGTGGCTCTTGATCGGTGCCGTCATCGGTGGAGCGGTCCATGATATGGTTGTTCTTTTTGCCTCGATGCGCCAAGACGGTCAGTCGCTGTCTGAAGTCGCTAAAAAAGAGCTGGGACCAGTCGCTGGTTTTTGTGCCGGTCTGGCGATGCTCTTCATCATCACGATCACGATGGCTGGTCTATCGATGGTCGTCTTGCATGCCCTGGAACATAACCCATGGGGTACATTCGCTGTCTTCTCGACGATTCCAATCGCGATGTTCGTTGGGATTTACTTACGTAAAGGTGGCAATTTAGCACTTGCTTCAACAGTTGGTTTTCTACTTATTCTAGCTGCGATTGGTTTTGGTCCTCAGTTAACGGAAACATTCATCGGTGACTGGTTCGATCTTTCATCCCGTCAACTCGCAATTGCTTTACCGATTTATGCATTCTTCGCTGCTGCACTGCCAGTGTGGCTCTTACTCGCACCTCGCGACTATTTATCGAGTTTCATGAAAATCGGTGTCTTCCTTGCCTTGATCGTTGGTGTCTTCATCATCAACCCAGACATTCGATTCCCAGCATTCACGAAATTCGTTAATGGTGGTGGTCCAATCATCGCTGGTCCAGTCTGGCCATTCATCTCGATCACGATTGCCTGTGGTGCAATCTCTGGTTTCCACGCTTTCGTCGGTTCTGGTACGACACCGAAGATGATCAATCGATGGAGCGACATCAAACCCGTTGCCTTCGGTGCTATGCTTGTCGAATGTCTTGTTGCCGTCATGGCATTGATCGCTGCGACATCGCTTGAAGTCGGTGATTACTTCGCCATCAACTCAACACCAGAAGTATTCGCGACGCTCGGTATGAGCACAGTCTATCTAGATGATCTATCCCGTGAAATCGGTCTTGATCTGGCAGGTCGAACAGGTGGTGCCGTCTCACTCGCTGTCGGTATGACGTTCATCTTCCGCGCCATCCCGTGGTTTAAAGAGATTGCCGGATTCTTCTTCCAATTTGTTATTTTGTTCGAAGCGGTTTTCATCCTAACAGCAATCGATGCCGGAACGCGCGTCGCCCGTTACTTGATTCAAGATTTCTTCGGAGAGTTCTACAAACCACTCAAACGTGTCGACTGGATTCCAGGTGCCATCTTCGCTTCAGCACTCGGAACATTCTTCTGGGGCTATCTCTTGTTCTCAGGTGACATCGGTTCGATTTGGGCATTATTCGGGGTATCGAATCAGCTGATGGCGTCGATTGGCTTGATCATCGGAACGACGATCATCTTGAAAATCGCCGATAAAAAAGTCTATGCCCTGACGACGTTCATCCCGCTCGTCTATCTTCTGATCACAGTAACGTTCGCGGATATCTGGATGGTCGCAAACGTCTATGCGAATCCCGATTCTCCAGGTTTCAGCATCTTGAATACGGTCTTGTCCGTAACGATGGGACTGCTCGCGATTGTCATCACGATCTCAGCCGTCAAGAAATGGATTGAACTGTTGAATTCACCACGTTGGGAAAATCAAAAACGATCTGCGTAAGCGGATTGGTCATATGACAAAAGGCAGTGGACGCATCCACTGCCTTTTTCGTATCTCATTTTTAAAACGGATTATAAAAGCGATTACCATCATAGAAAGTAACGACGAATGACAAAACCGTCAAAAGTAGCACACAGCCGATCGCGACATAATCGATTCGTGTCATCGTCTGTTGGTTGTACCACGTCCGCTTTCGTCCGGCACCGAATCCACGGAGATCCATCGCATTACTGACCGTCTCAATCCGCTCCAAACTCGTAAATAGCAACGGAAGTAAAATCTGGATGCTATTACGTGCCCGTTGCCAAACGGAACCGTGTGAGACGGCAATCCCCCGTGCTTCCTGAGCATTCGCGATTGTCCGAAAATCCGTTTGAACGTCCGGAATGTAACGGAGCGCTAAGGAGACCGCAAAGGCAATCTTATACGGAACACCAATCCGATTCAACGAAGAAGCGAACTCCGTCGGATGGGTCGTCACGAGAAACAACACAGCAATCGGAACAATCACACTGTATTTTAAGATTAAATTGAACAGATAAAATAATTGTTCTGCGGTCACCGTAAATCGTCCGATTCCTTCAAGTAAGACGTGACGCGATCCGTAGATCGCTACGCCTTGCTCTGGTTCGAACAGATAAACGGCGAGTGCATTAATCAGGACGAATAGCGCTGTAAAGATCAAGACGAACCGGACTTCCCGAAACTGGATACGCGACAAGCGGAATAATACGATACTGACTAACCCCATCACAAGTAAGACACGTGTATCATAGGTGAACATCGTCGCTGTCGTAAATAACAAGAATCCGATTAGTTTCGTCGTTCCCGTCAAACGATGAATCGGTGACTTTTTTTCAATATAACCAAGCATTTCTACAGCCATTGTTCCCGCTCCTTTCGCTCCGTCGTAATCACGGACTCGACGAATCGTTCCGGGTCTATATCAAGATATTGCGCTATCGTAAAGAGTGATGTTTGTTTTAAATGGGCGTGATGCAGTAATTGTTCTTGATTCAGCAGTCCAAATGATGTCCCAGCATAACGAATACGCCCGGCTTGCACGAGGCAGACTTGATCGCTGTATTCTAAGACGAGATGCATGTCATGCGTGATGATGAGTAACGTCATCCCGTCCTGCTTCAATCCTTCTAAAAAGTCCATCATATCCGAATAATGCCGATAATCTTGACCGGCTGTTGGTTCATCGAGAATCAAGATATCCGGTCGTCGAACGAGAATCGAAGCAATCGTCACTCGTTTCTTCTGACCAAAACTCAGTGCTTGAATCGGCCAATTACGAAACGGATATAATCCGCAACGACGTAATGTCTGCTCGAGACGCTCGTTTTCTTCCGCCTCACTTAATCCGAGCGCCTGCATCCCGTAGCGGATTTCCTCCTGCACGAGGTGCTTCGAAATCATATGATTCGGATTTTGCAGAACGAATCCGATCGCCCCCGCCCGCTCTGCGATCGATTGGTTCGTGATGTCGGTTCCGTCAAGTAGGATCCGACCACCTGTCGTCCGTTGGTAACCACTCAACACTTTCGCAAGCGTGGATTTCCCGGCACCATTCTGACCGACGATCGTCGTCAGCGTTCCCTTTTGAAAAGAGGCTGTCACGTTTTCAAGCACCGGCGTTCCTTGGCGATAATGAAACGCCAACTGTTCAAGTTCGAGCCATGCAGTAGAGGTTACAGTCTCTTTTTGAGGCGCTTCCTCTAAACGCTCCAACACGTCCGTCTGATTGAACTGCTTTAAAAAGGGGTCGATGCGGCTCGGCTGATCTGAAGGTTGAACGGCAAGCCCAGCCCAGCGCGCGGCACTGACATAGAGAGGTTCACGTAAAATCGCTTGTTGAAGCACGCCATTGCTTAAGATGACATCCGGATGGTCATCGGCAATGATTTCCCCATCGACCATGACGATGATGCGGTCAAACGGAATGACGAGTACATCCTCGATTCGATGTTCGACGACGATCAGTGTGCGGTTCGTATCACGTTGCAGTCGATCCATAAGCGCCATCGCTTCTTGTCCCGCTACCGGATCGAGATTCGCGAGCGGTTCATCAAACAGTAAAATGTCCGCATCTTCGACGAGGACTCCGGCTAATGCTGCCCGTTGCCGTTGTCCGCCTGATAGATCATTCAATCGTGCGTGCAAGAGCGCCTCGACATCCGTCATTCGTGCGACGCGTTCGACGATTTCCTGCATTTCTGGTCGCCTAGTCTGTTTGTTCTCGAGCGCAAAGGCGATGTCTTCGCCAACCGATAAACCAACGAACTGCGCATCTGGATCCTGTAACACCGTGCCAATATGCAACGAACGATCAAATAACGATAACTCCCGGGCATCTTGTCCTTTGATCAAGACCTGTCCTTCCCACGTTCCCGGGTACGAGAACGGAATCAACCCATTGATGCACTGGGCGAGCGTACTTTTTCCTGAACCCGACGGTCCAACGATTAAGACGCGTTCTCCTGCTTGAATCGTTAACTGAATCTGCCGGAGTGTCGGTTCCGACTGACTCCGATATGTAAATGAAAAATCCTGAAATTCAATCACGTTTGTCATGTCTTTCTCCCCCCAAGCCAAATGAGCTATGATCCTGCCGACTCTTCGCACAGGATCATAGCTCATTCGGTCAAACTTCGCGTTTCAAGCTGCCTGCTTTACTTCTTGTTTTGGCATAGGTGACGAGTAACAACGTTCCAATGACACCGACTGTCAAGATATTTGATGTCGCAGCGACAGCACCTTGGACGAAGACTTTATTCGCTGGCTCCGAGTAAATTAAGATATCGAGTACCGGGGCGATGATGATCCAACCGATCGCTTGCACGATGGCTTGTGTCGCATTGAATAAGACGATTTTACGTGTCGTCAATCCACCTTCTTCTAAGCGAATCCGGTTAGCGATCAATCCGATGCCAAACCCGACGAAGCCGGAGACGATGACCCAACTCCACCACGGGGAACCATATAAAATCGCATCTTTTAATCCATGACCGATTAAACCAATCAAACCGGCTGTGACCGGTCCGAACAAAACTGCCATGAATGCGAGAAATGCATAGGCTGTCTCGATCGACGTGTTCGGTACGCCTGTCGGAATCGCAGCGAATCGACTTAAAATGATGAATACAGCTGCTCCGATCCCGGTTGCGACGATCTGTTTTGTCGTAAATCCTTTCATGTTCGATTTCCTCCTTTAATATGTTGTACGTTAACACTCCAATCATTTCCGATCCCAACCTCAAATGCATGCGCAAACGAACCTTGATTCAAGGCAAGAGCAATCTGATCTAGCGAATTGATGTAAACGACGCCTGAACCGACTGGTACGTCGGCGAACGAATGACCAAAGAGGAGTGTCTGTTCATAGACGATTCGTTCCCGATACGAAATCATTACCTTGACGTGGCTGCCAATGTCGAGACCCGCCTGACGGACGAGAGCGACCGGAATATTCGTCCAGACATTTCCGAAGCGAACATCGAGAATCTCGACGATACCAGTAACACCGCTATCCGACGACGAGGCAACTGTCCGGTCGAGCAAAACGATGTCTGAAGCAGGTAAAACGGGTCCCACTTCCTCGAAGGTGATGACATGGCTTGATAATCGAGCTCCCGTGAAGGCAAAGATATCTCGTCCGTGGAACGTATACGATTCCCCCATCCGCGGTAAGCGATGCCGTCGATCATCGAGTTGCCTCACTTCAGCAATGTATCCGGCTTGCCAAAGATGCGTCAACGTTCCGTTATCCGGTGTGATGATGTATTGATTCGCATGCGTCCGCGCGACGACACTCTTTCGACTTGATCCGACTCCTGGATCAACGACAGAAACGAACACCGTTTGCTCCGTCCAGTACGGTACCGTCTGCAGTAACCGATAGGACGCTTCCCAAATGTGGAACGGTGGAATGTCGTGCGTCAAATCAAAAATCCGAATCTCCGGATTGATGCTGTGGGCTACTCCATACATCGCACTCACTGCCCCGTCACTCACGCCAAAGTCTGATTGCAATACCAATGCTTCTGCCATCTCGTCATCCTCCTCCTGCGCGAACGTCCCCACAAAAAAGACACCACGCCCTCATCTCTCAGGACGTGATGTCTGATCACGTGGTACCACCTTCGTTCATGGCTCAACTCACGTTCAGCCACCTCTAGGAGTACGAGACTCCATGGAATGCTAACGGTATCCGTCCTACCGGTCGGTTCTACTGATGAACACGGTTCACGTTCTTCCGACTGCTCCGGGACCATCTTCAAATGACGAAATCGTCTCATTTCCAGCAACAGAGACTCTCTATCGATTTCTGATCACTCTACTCTTCCCGTCTACGCATGCAGATTTAGTTGTCTGAAAATTTAAATTAATAGTACAACCGTTTCATTGCTGACGCAAGGTTTTTTATTCAGAAATTTTTAAATTCGTCGTCCGGATCGTTCCCCATGGTGACACATCCGCACGGACTTCTAGTGCTTTAGCTTTCTCGTATTGTTTTCCGCTTCCCTGTTCGACATAATATTGCGTCAACTGTGGAATCGACACGTATTGATCGTAATAGTCGCCAGCAACACTTCCGAAGAATCGTTCATTCGAAATCCGGTCGATTTGAGCATAACCAGAAGCATCTGTCTTGAAGCTGACATAAACACGCCCATTTTGAATCGTCGGACCTGGTTTTAAATCCGGATACTGAAGCATCACGTATTCACCGTAAACGGGATCAAACGGATCAAACGGCTCTGCCCGAAAACGGTACGATGTTCCGAACCAGGAGGTCGCAAAAAAGCTGACGATCAACAGACCAACGGCGCACGTCTGCAATACAGGCATTAAATAGCGCTTCATGACGCCACACCTCCTCTACGGCGTAACCACCATAAGACACCGGACAATAGGAA
Organism: Exiguobacterium sp. UBA5002; assembly: GCF_002396765.1. Classification (NCBI taxonomy): domain Bacteria; kingdom Bacillati; phylum Bacillota; class Bacilli; order Caryophanales; genus Exiguobacterium; species Exiguobacterium sp. UBA5002. The sequence continues at coordinate 39,224 of NZ_DGYQ01000005.1, read as the reverse complement.
GATGAGGAGCGCACCGATGAGGAAAAACAAAGACATGTTCAAACGATCCCACGCATAGATGACGTATATCGCGATTTGAACGAGAATGAAATAGAGGAAGGCTGGCCAGATGATCGCATGACGACGTTCTTGATACAACAGATACAGTAGCGCGGATAGTTCAACGAGAATGGCAAGTAGAATGGCCTGTTCATCAAGCCACAGGACTCCAACGAATCCAAGCGGAACGATAAACAATAAGGAGCGACGTTTTTGATAGAGGAAAATTCCTAACCCGATGGATACGATAGCTAGCAGAATCGCTTCTGTCATGGATGGTAATGCGGCATTTGATTCCGCACGTACAGACAGATAGACGATCGAACTGATGGCAACGACGACCAGATAGACCATTTCGACGATCCGACGATTGGACTCCTCACGAACAAGCCAGAGAACTGGAACGAGTAAAAACAGCGACCAGACCGGCCACAGAAATCCGTCATACGATACAAGGAGAAACAAGGAGAGACCACTGAAGAAGAGAAACAGCCAGCTAAACAAAAGCGATGGCAGACGTTGGCTGAAGTAAAACCAACTGAACGACAGCACGACCATCAGACCGAACGATGTCCAGTCGAGATAACTCGCTTGTTCTTGACCAAAACCACCGAGACTCGTGAAGATCGTCCATCCGGAAAGGAAGGCTACGACACCGTATGCTTCATGACGCCAAAGCATATAATGCACTAATGCGGCGACAAACATACACCAACTGAGCAATGATCCTCCCATCGGCAAGTGAAAACTTTGAACAACTACGAGAATCGAGGCGCCAAACGCTAGGATTCCACCGATTCGAAAGACGACCGGATGAAGAATACGACGACGTTCCGAAAGATCCGCCATGATGTAACACATCCACATGAGTGCTACGACAAGTCCGATTTTCCAGCCGATCGGCATCGCTTGCCAGTTAGCAGCTAAAAAGCTGAATACAGCCAAGACGACGAAGGTCCCTCCAACAATCAACAAGAGCGGGAGGCGTTGTTTCGTTGAATGTTGCTTTTCGTAGGTCATGATTCGTTCGACGGTTGATTCATCCAACAGACCCGCATCCTGCCACTCACGTATCTTGCGTAACTGCTTCACCGTACCCACCTCCTTCGAAGTGTTAGATACTTATTATTTTCCCGTTTTAACCCCGTCTCAAGCCCGAATTCACAAGAATTCCAAGCTATTTGTTCAGTTCGTCACAAAATAGTGATAGACAAAAAAAGCAAGGAAGACTAGCTTCCTTGCTTTATATAATCGATAGGTTAAACACGGAAACGGGCAACGAGTACCTGTAGCTCTTCTGCCATATCGGATAATGCTTTAGCGGATTGCGAAATTTCTTCCATCGCACTCAATTGCTCTTCCGTCGTCGCCGCCACTTGTTTCGACGCCGATGAATTCTCTTGCGCGATATGAGCGATTTCTGTCGCAGACGCTGACACTTCTTGAACGTTCGCTGCGATTTCCTCGACAGTTGCCGTCACGTCTTCGATTCGTGGTGTCATCTCTTTTGTCCGTTCGAGAATCTTCTGGAATCGTTCTGCTGATGCTTCCGTCGTCGACAAGCCAGCTTTCGTCTGCCCTGAGACTTCCTTCATCATCGTGACTGATTGATCCGTCTCCTGCTTGATGTTTTTTGAATCAGCTGTGCAATCTGCTTCGTTGAGTCCTGTGACTGCTCTGCTAGTTTCCGTACTTCGCTTGCGACGACGGCGAAGCCTTTTCCGTTTTCGCCTGCGCGTGCTGCTTCAATCGCCGCGTTCAATGCCAATAAATTCGTTTGTTCGGCAATGCCGTTGATGACATCGACGATTTTTCCGATCTCATTCGAACGATGGGCGAGTGAACTGATGACGCCACCAAAGTTTTGAACAGAGGCATCGATTTCTTTCATCTGCTGAACATTTTGCAGTACAGCAACCGTTCCGTTCTCAGCTTCTGTTGCCGTTGAACGTGATAGCTCTGACACATCTGTTGAGCTCTCAGCGATCCGCATGATGCCGGCTGTAATCGACTGGAGCGAGACCGCGTTCGCATCGAGTTGACGTTTTGACTGATCGGCCCCCGCTGCGACCTGTTGAATCGATCCCGCAATCTGTTCCGATGCGGACGTCGTCTGAGCAGAGTTCGCCATTAATTCCTGTGACGAACCGGCCACTTGTGTGATTGACTGATCGAGATTAATGATGATCGAGCGGAGTGAGTCGACCATGACGTTAAAGCTTTGTGCGACCTGTCCAACTTCATCGTTTGATTCAACGATGACCGGTTCCGTTAAATCACCAGACTGAATCCGTTCTGCCCCACGTGTCAAATGACCGAGTGGGCGAAGAATCGAGCGAAGGATGAAGTAAATGAAGACGGCTGCGACGAGTAACATTCCGCCAATGACAGCAAGTGTCGTCCAAAGAATGCTCGACGTCGCATCGGTGATTTCATGATCGTACAGGGTTCCGGTAACCTTCCACTTCGTCAGGTCATTTGTCATGAAGTCCATCTGTTTGCCTTCATTTTCGAATTCATACGAAAATTGTCCGGCTGGATCCGCATAGAGTGGTGCAACCCAGTTCCCTGTCGCTTTTTCACCTGGTTTTAACGTCGGGTGCGTGACGAACTTTTTATTCGAATCGAGAATCGTCACATAACCTTCCTTGCCGATTTTAATCTTTTTCGCGATTTCCGCGATGCGGTCGACATCGACATCAATCGCGACGACACCTCTTCCGTTGCCTGTCGTCTGCGAGAGCGTGACCATCATCTTGTTCGAGGCCGCATCGACGTATGGATCGGTGATGACGACTTTTCCACCTGCTGCTTCCGCTGACTGATACCACGGGCGTTCACGTGGGTCATAATCCTCAGGCATGACCTGTTCCGGGAAAATGTTCATATCCCCTTTCGTCGTCGCGAAGTAGATGTTCGCTGCCTGCGGATGCATGTCGAGGTATTCCGTCATTTTTTCCTTTAACGCTGTATTTTGTTTTCCTTTTTGATAGAGCGTTCCGTCAATCCGGTCCGCAAAAAAGGCGACATCGCGTCGCATCGGATCAATAATATTCTGAATCTCGTCGTTCATCCGATCGACTCCACCATGTGCCGATTGTAGAATTTGCTCCGTCATCGTTTGTTTCGCCTGATTGTAGGCAACAAATCCGATCACGAGCGCTGGAATTACTAATAGGAGAATGGATGTCAGAATTAATTTTTGTTTGATGCTCATCGTGCGTTTGATCTTTTGTTCCATGTGTCACTCCATTCCCGAGTGCAAGGACTCGCTATTCTATCTTCTTTATTGGAAGAACAGCGAAGAATATTCATAGTAAAAATAATAATCGTTCATTGATTCACATGAAAAAAAGACGACCCGTATGGAGTCGTCTTCCTTGGTAGACCTTACCCTTATGCTTCTTGATCGCCCTTCCAGTTCATCATGCCGCCTTCGACGTTGACGATGTCGTATCCATATTGCTCGAGGAAACGACCGACATTTTCACTCCGTGCGCCCGCTTTACAGATTAAGTAGTAGGTTTCACCTTCTTGCAGCTCCGTATAGCGTTCACCGATCTCAGACATCGGAAGGAAGCGGACGTTCGGAATATGTCCTGCATCGTATTCATCCTGCTCCCGGACGTCAACGACGTGTAACGCCTCGCCTGCCTCTAATCGCTCTTGTAACTCGTCTACATGAATCGTTTTCATTTCGTATGACCTCCTGTATGGTTCTGCCGTAAGTGTAGCAAATTCATCATCAAAACAAAACGAAACCGTTTGAAACGAAGTGATGAAAAAGCGGACCCGCTTGCGGATCCGCACGTTTCATTATTCCCCTGATGCTTTCCGGATCGATTGACGTGTCTCCTTATGCATTCCCCGTGCATAATAGACGGCAATCAAAATCGCGTACCACAATGGTCCAACGACCAAAGCGATGCGTGTACTTGCGTCAAATGCCATTAAGACGATGACACCAGCAAGTGCCGCGAGGGCGATATAGTTGGCGACCGGGAAGAACGGAACAGCGAATTCTGCTGAACCATGTACTTTCCGCGCCCGCATCTGGGCGATCAGAATCATCGCCCACGTCCAAACGGCTCCAAACGTCGCGATACTCGTAACGATCGCAAAGACGTCTTCCGGTAAGAAGTAGTTCAAAGCGACACCAACGAGCAACGCGACACCTGAAAGAATCGTCGCCAGTGCCGGGACACCGTTTTTCGAGATTTTCGAGAAACGACGTGGTGCTTCACTGTTCTCGGATAAGTTCATCATCATCCGGGCTGTCGAGAAGATACCGGAGTTACATGACGAGAGTGCTGCCGTTAAGACAACGAAGTTGATGATGCCGGCTGCTGCTGGAATACCAAGTGAATCAAATAGTAATACGAACGGACTACTATTGTTCGCGCCGACTTGATCCCACGGATAAATCGATAAAATGACGAAGAGCGCACCGATGTAGAATACTAAAATCCGAAGGAAGACGTTATTGACGGCTTTTCGAATCGTTTTCTTCGGGTTCTTCGCTTCCCCTGCTGTGACCCCAATCACTTCAATTCCTAAGAACGCAAACATGACCATCTGCATGGCAAGGAGTACTCCACCGAATCCGTTCGGCAGGAATCCACCATGTGACCACAGGTTTGAAATTCCAACCGGTGTGCCGCCGTTTCCAAGACCAATGACAATCGTCAAGGTCCCTAAGATGATCATGGCGACGATCGCGACGATTTTAATCAACGCAAACCAAAATTCGAATTCACCATAAAATTTAACAGCAATGAAGTTGATGCTCGTCATCAAGACAAGTGCTGCTAGTGCCCATACCCACCCCTGAGAATCCGGGAACCATACTTTCATGTAAATACCGACTGCTGTGATTTCCGCCATACACGTAAAAATCCAGAGTAACCAATAATTCCAACCTGTTAAAAAGCCAGCTAATGGACTGACATACTTCCGGGCATACTCCGCAAAACTACCAGCCACCGGCTCCCGCACTGCAAGCTCCCCAAGTGCTCGCATGATAATGAAAATGATGACACCACCAATCAGATAACCAAGTAAAATCCCTGGTCCTGCTAATTGGATCGCTTTTGCTGACCCTAGGAAGAGTCCTACACCGATTGCCGCCCCCAGCGACATCAGTGTAATGTGACGTTCTTCCAGTCCCCGATTCAACTCTGTCTGTTGTTTCATTTTTACGACGTCCTTCCCGTCTCTGTTTGTTTCTTAGCAGTTCCCCGTACCGCTACGTTGTCAGTATAAAGAAGATGTGTCGATTTTGTAAACGTTTTCATTAGATATTTCTTACCAAAATCACATACTCGGAATATTCTGATTACGTTAGCAGTATAAAAAAAGGAACCTCCTGCTACTAAGTAGTATACAGGACGGCTCCTTTCGGAAAGTTACAATTGTTAATCAACTTTAGCAAGTGGCGCGTCTACTGACTCCGACTTACTCGTCAATCGGAAGATTCCATTTAGCAATAATGCCGTTAGCGATCCCGCGACGATCGGGCTGTCCGTCAAGACACGGATTTGTGACGGGAGACCTGCTACGATCTCCGGATTCATGCTGATTCCTAAACCAATTCCGAGCGCGAGTGCCACCGTGATGACGTGTTCGTTCTTCGAAAAATCGACCCGCGACAGAATACGAATGCCGCTCGCTGCGACCGTTCCGAACATGATCAACATTGCCCCACCTAGGACTGGTTTTGGAATCAACGTCGTGAATGTCGCCACTTTTGGTAAGAAGCCGAGCAAGATTAAAAATCCACCCGCAAATAAAATGACTTTACGTGTCTTCACGCCAGTCAATTGAACGAGACCGACGTTTTGGCTGTATGTCGTATACGGGAAGCTATTGAAAATACCGCCAACGATCGTCGCGACACCTTCTGCCCGGTAGCCACGTGCTAGATCCTTATCCGTTAAGCGACGATCCGTGATCTCACCAAGTGTCAAGAACACACCTGTCGATTCAACCATCGAGACGAGACCAACGAGCGTCATTGTCAAGATGGCAGTTGCATTGAATGTCGGTACACCGAAGTAAAATGGTGTCACCATTTGGAACCATGATGCTTCTGCCACCGGACTGAAGTCGATCATCCCCATGCCAAATGCAACGAGTGTACTGATCATCACAGCAATTAAGACAGCTGCCGCTTTTGAGAAGACCGTACCGTAGCGATTCAAGATTAAAATCAAGACGATCGTTAATCCGGCGAGTCCGAGGTAACGTAAGTCACCAAAGTCTTTCGCTCCCTGTCCGCCTCCGATATCGTTGATCGCAGCCGGAATCAAGGAAATCCCGATGATCGTCACGACGGAACCAAGGACAACCGGTGGGAACAGGACCGCGATCTTACTAAACCAACCTGAAATGACAAGAATGATCAGCCCACTGGCAATCAAAGCACCGTAAATCGCTGTAATGCCTTGAAGACTTCCAATCGCAATCATTGGACCGACTGCTGTAAAGGTACAACCAAGTACGACTGGAAGACCAACACCTGTGTATTTCGTGACGAGTACTTGTAATAAGGTCGCAACGCCACACATGAAAAGATCAATCGCCACTAAATAAGCAAGTTCTTCTCCTGACAATCCGATCGCACTCCCGACGATCAGTGGAACGACAGCTGCTCCCGTGTACATCGCAAGCACATGCTGAAGTCCGAGACTGGCTGCTTTGAAGTTTGATAGTCTCATACGGTCACCGAGTCGACGAATGTCGCTTTTCCGTCCTTCAATGACTCAACACGCGCGAGTGACTCGACACGGAATCCAGCTTCGATCAGTTTTTGACGTCCCGGTTGGAACGACTTTTCAATGACGATTCCAAATCCAGCGACTTCTGCCCCTGCCTGTTCAACGAGACGAGCGAGACCAAATGCTGCTTCTCCGTTTGCGAGGAAGTCATCAATGATCAGAACACGTTCACCCGGTTGCAGGTATTTCTCTGCGACCGTGATTGTATTCGTCTGTTGTTTCGTAAATGAGAAAACTTCAGCTGAAATCGTTCCTTCGTTCAATGTGACCGATTTCGTCTTACGAGCATAGACCATTGGCACGCCAAGACGAAGTGCTGTCATCATTGCCGGGGCAATACCTCCCGCTTCGATCGTCAAAATCCGCGTGATACCGGCATCTTGAAAGCGTTCCATGAACTCATAGGCGATTTCCCACATCAACGTCGGATCAACCTGATGATTTAAAAAAGCATCCACTTTCAATACTTGATCCGATAAGACGATTCCCTCTTGATTAATCATGTCGTGTAGACGTTTCATACATGCATTCTCCTCTTTAAAAAACGAAAAAACGTACAGCCGCTACCCGGGGGGCAGCCACTGTACGCCAAAAAAGAGAGCAGTAACTCACCACCCGTAGTCGGATCGTTACGGCGATCCGGTAGAGACTCGTGGGCCAATTCCCACTATTATACGAGCGTTGCTATACGTTTACGTTTCGTGATTTTCGTGGTGTTTACCATTGTACGGGGTTTAGCGAAAAAGTAAAGACTTTTTCACACTGTGCTTAGGCTTGGCGTTCTTCGACCGCTTGTGCCGCCGTGATGATCGCGAGTTTGTAGACATCTTCTTCGTTACAACCGCGTGAAAGATCGTTGACCGGTTTGTTCAAACCTTGAAGGATCGGACCGATTGCTTCGAAGCCACCAAGACGTTGTGCGATTTTGTAGCCAATGTTTCCAGCTTCAAGACTTGGGAAGATGAAGACGTTCGCTTGACCCGCGACATCTGATTCTGGTGCTTTTGATTTTGCGACACTTGGAACGAAAGCAGCATCAAATTGAAGTTCGCCATCGATCGCAAGTTCTGGTGCGCGTTCTTTTGCGATACGCGTTGCTTCAACGACACGCTCTGTCTCTGGTGATTTTGCTGAACCTTTTGTTGAGAAGCTGAGCAATGCGACTTTCGGATCAATCCCGAATGTTTTCGCTGTTTTCGCAGATGCGATCGCGTTCTCTGCTAGGTCGTTCGCATCCGGTGCGATGTTGATCGCGCAGTCTGCGAAGACGTATTGCTCATCGTCACGAACCATGATGAAGACGCCAGATGTTTTTTTATAGCCTTCTTGCATTTTGATGATTTGAAGTGCCGGGCGAACTGTATCACCTGTCGCGTGCATCGCACCCGATACAAGACCTTCTGCTTGTCCAGTGTGAACGAGCATTGTACCAAACGTGTTCACGTCTTTTAAGATGACAGCACGTGCTTGTTCTTCTGTTGCTTTCCCTTTACGACGCTCAACGAAAGATGCGACGAGCTCATCAATTCCAGCGTAAGAAGCAGGATCGATTGTATCAAGTCCCGTGACATCGATGCCGTTCGCTGTTGCTGTTTCTTCGATTTGTGCACGCGGTCCGATGACGACCGGTGTGACGAGACCGTCTTTCTTCAAACGGACAGCTGCGCCGAGAACACGCGCGTCAATTCCTTCTGGGAAGACGATTTTCGGTTGGTGCGCTTTAATCTTTTGTTCTAACATATCGAATAATTGCATGAGTTTCTCTCCTTTTTTAGGTAAACACGACGACGTCGATTTGATCCATTTTCTTTTCCACCGTTTATTATACACAGTTCTCAATCGTTGTTAAAACAATTTGCAAAAAAGTTATCTAACAAAAGCACTGAAGCCATATTCCCTGACTATTACAGTCCTTTTAAAGAATAGTACAGAGACTTTTTTAAGTAAAATATTGTCCCTCTCTCCTTTTACCCACTCCCTGCTCTTTTCATGTGTTACGATCTCGTGGACAAAAATTTTTAAGACAAAGCCTTTTATATAGAATGTGATAAGATAGGATATGGAAAAAGACAATTTATTTCAGACTCAGGAGGTCATCCCATGCAACACCAAACATCTGAACCGACTGCTACGCAACAAGCCGCTGAAACACTCGACGGCTGGTATACATTACATGATTTTCGCCGGATCGATTGGTCACGCTTGAAACAAGTCGACGCGACAGACCGTGCGCGCATGATTGAGGAATTCCAATCCTTCCTCTCAGAGCTTTCTGGTGTCGAAGCGGCAAAAGACGGAAGCCACGCACTCTATACAATCATCGGTCAAAAAGCCGATCTCGTCTTGATGGTTCTTCGTCCAACGATGGAACAAATTCAAGACGTCGAAGTCAAAATGCAGAAACTTGATCTCTATGATTACTTGATCCCGACGTATTCTTACGTCTCTGTCGTCGAACTCGGTACGTACCGTGGTTCAGGCGAAGGAAACCCATACGAGAACCCTTACGTGCGTGATCGTCTCTATCCAATCTTGCCACAAGCGAAGCACATCTGCTTCTATCCGATGAGCAAGTCGCGTCGCGATGGCGACAACTGGTACACGCTTTCAATGGAGAAACGAAAAGAGCTCATGTATCGTCACGGTATGATTGGTCGGAGTTATGCTGGGAAAATTCAGCAAATCATCGGTGGATCAACTGGATTTGACGATTGGGAATGGGGCGTTACGCTCTTCTCAGACGACATTCTTCAGTTCAAGAAAATCGTCTATGAAATGCGTTTTGACGAAGTCAGCGCGAAGTACGGTGAGTTTGGTGAGTTCTTCATCGGGAACCGTCTCGAAAGTGAACAATTAAATACTCATTTTGCACTTTAATGTGTTGAATGACGTTTGATTGAAATATCTCATGGGAATATACTCCTTGCGGCTACAAAACAGGCTATAAAATAGTAGGTTGATTACGTAAGGAGGAATTACCATGGGGAATGCTATGAACCGATCGACACGATCGCGTGAATTGCAATTCGCTGTGCTTTCAAAAGAGCTGAAACCGGTTGCAGATCGTGTACTGGATCGCTATGAGCAAGCATTATCGAAGCTAAACAAAACTCAAACGACAAAACGATGAATTCGTTTTGATACCTACGCCTACTCCATCGCGAGTAGGCGTTTTTCATACAAAAAAACCGTTCTTCTTCATGACGGAAGAAAAACGGTCGAACCTCATAATCCTTTATATGCGCCAATTGCGACAAAGATCCATGCTGCGATGAATAAAACGCCACCGATTGGTGTGATAGCACCCAGCTTCGTTACGTTCGTCAATGCCATGACGTACAGACTACCGGAGAAGAACACGATTCCGGCGAGCATCAGCCATGCAGCTAATGACCATTGCGGGATCGATGCTTTTAATAAGAGTCCCCCGAGTGCTAGGATACCGAGCGAGTGTACCATCTGGTAAAGAACGCCTGTCTGCCAGTTCGCGAGCATTCGTTCCGTCAACATATCTTTTAAGGCGTGTGCACCGAATGCACCTAGTGCGACCGATAACATCATCGAGATCGCGCCAATCATAATGAAAACTTTCATGCTTATTCTCCCCCTAACCGTCGTGCTGGTAAATTCCATTCATAATAATACGATAGCATACGTAAAACAGTGATGAGTCCGAGCAATGTGAACAAATGTAGAGGATTCGTCAATTGGAAACGATCAATCACAAGTGCTGCCATGACAGCCCACATCGCATAAATCTCTTTATGCAAGACGAGCGGTTTCCGACCAGCGAGTAAATCGCGAATCACTCCACCACCAACACCAGTCAGTACAGCAGCCGAAATCGTTGCTGACAATGGCAGTCCTTTTGCTGTCGCCATCAAAGCACCTTGAATCGCAAACGCAGACAATCCGAGCGCATCCGCGAGGACGCCCCAACGTGTCCAATGCGGCAAGAACAACTGGGGTAACATGAAGATCAACAACGCAACGAGAATCGCGACTAAAAAGAGACCACCTTGCGACCAGAGAGCGGATACCGGTACACCAATCAGTAAATTACGAATGGCACCACCACCGAATGCTGTGATCAAAGCAAGTAACCAGACACCGAATAAATCATATTTTTCTTCCATCGCAACAATCGCACCACTCATCGCAAAAGCGACCGTGCCGATGATATTCAATAAGTCCCAGGACATGCGCACATTTCACCTTTCTACAAAGAAATTCCAATACTTACTATACTCTCTTTTTAGTTTCCGTAAAGCATTAATTTTCTGTCACCGTTTCGACCGTTTGCGAGTGACGTTTTTAGGTAAAGTAACCTATACTGAAACAAACTGTACAGGAAGCTAGGTGACCGTATGAAACGTTGGGCGCTTTATCGCATCGTCGTCATCGTGACGATGTTCGCACGTTACATCTTTACGATCTATCGATTCACCCGGAAAAACCGGCCAGGTACGAACAACGAAGAGTTTGAGCGCATCATGATCCAGATTGCGCGTGACTATAAGAAAAAAGCATTACGGTTAGAAGGGTTACTGATCAAGCTCGGTCAGTTCTTGTCGATTCGAGCCGATCTGTTTCCTCCGTCCGTCTTGATGGAACTGACCGAACTGGTTGATAAAGTTCCTTCAAGTAAACTTGGAGAGTCACGAAAGATCATCGAAGAGGATTGGGGGCTGCCAATCGAAGAAATCATCTCGGATATCAGTTCCCGTCCTGTCGCTTCTGCCTCGATTGGTGAGGTGTACAGCGGAACCTTAAAATCAAACGGTAAAAAAGTCGCGATCAAAGTACAGCGACCGAATATCGAACAAATCATCAAAACCGATTTCCGTGCCATGCGTATCGTCATTGCCATGTTGCGCCGGACGTCGTTAAACAAATCGACTGATTTGCAAAGCTTATATCGCCAAATGGTCTTCGTAATCGGTGATGAATTGAATTACCGTACCGAATTAAAAAACGGTCTCTACTTTAAAAAGATGTATGAGACGAATCCTGTCATTTATATCCCGAGCTATTATGAAGAACATTGTACAAATCGGGTGCTTGTCATGGAATGGATCGAAGGAACACGCATCACGGATCTGGATTATCTAGCCGAACATCAGATTGACCGTGAAGAACTAGCACGTAATTTATTTTTGAACGCTGGAGAACAATTATTGTTCGGCGGGAAATTCCACGCCGATCCGCACCCAGGCAATGTCCTCGTCCAGTCCGATGGCAAAATCGTCTTGCTTGATTTTGGGATGATCGGAGCGACGACGCCCGATGATATGCGAGCGATCCAGCGGATTCTTCAGTCCTTCGTCACATTGGATTACGATGCAATCGTCGATGGTTTAGAAGATCTACGATTCTTATTGCCAAATGCGAATAAGCAAAATATCCGACAAGCAATTGAAAAAGCGGTCACGTTCTATCTCGAGAGTGATATGGAAAACGTCGACACGAAACTGATTGAGAAGGTCTTATCCGATATCGAATTGCTCGTCCGAAACGAACCGATCCAGCTCCCTGCCGAGTTTGCGTTCTTCGGTCGTGCTGCCTCGACGATTCTTGGGATTCTTCAGATTCTTTCACCGCAAATCAACCTACTCGAGTTAGCCAAACCAATGGTTCGGCGTTGGCTCGATGATGAAGGGAAAAACCAAAATCGTTATCTTCAAATCGCTGGATCGTACGGTGCGCGATTGCTCGCCTTCCCGCGTCTTGTCAACGACGCTCTCAGCGAACCGACGCGTTGGCGGATCATGGAGCAACAAAAGTTCTCTCGTGTCGCGAACATCGAATCACTCAAAATCCGGCAGTGGACGAGTTCACTCGTCGGGATCATCAGTCTTCCCTTTAGCTATCTCGGCTATTATTTTACGCAGTATGACGTCATGGGCATTTCTTTGACGATCGCCGTCATCGCATTATGGAACGGTCGACGGATCGGACGACAAATCGTCCGGATTGCTGACGAACCGTTCCGATAAACAAAATATCAGTAAACGTCCATTTCGATGGGCGTTTTTTTATTTCAGAAAAATTCTTCTTCACGCTTCGAGGTTTTTCCTCGCGTCTCGCGGGGTACAGCTTCAAGTAGAGAGATAACAGTAAGGAGAGGTGAAACACTTGATTGATATTTTAATTGCCATCGTTCCTGCATTAATGTGGGGATCGTTGCCGCTCGTCGTCTCAAAAATCGGAGGTTCAACGGCGCAACAAATTATCGGTACGACTCTGGGTGCGTTGCTTTTCGCGATCGTCACCTTCTTTTTTGTCAGCCCAGAGCTGTCGACGACTGCTTGGGTCGCCGGATTCTTTTCTGGTGCCTTCTGGGCGCTCGGTCAAAAAAATCAGTTTGCCGCATTCCGTCAAATGGGTGTCTCAAAGACGATGCCAATCTCAACAGGGATGCAACTCGTCGGAACATCGTTGTTTGGTGTTCTCGCTTTTGGAGAGTGGTCAACGACAACTGCGTTGATTCTCGGAATCAGTGCCCTTGTATTGATCATTGCCGGAGCAGCTTTCACGTCTTACAAGGAAGATAAGAGTAAAGAAGATGAGAATATCGGAAAAGGACTGACGCTTCTTCTCATCTCGACTGTCGGGTATGTCGGCTACGTCGTCATTGCCCGTTGGTTCGATATCAATGGATGGGAAGCAGTCTTACCACAAGCTGTCGGGATGGTCGTGAGTGCGATTCTCCTTTCTTTACGAGAAGGAGATCTCTTCACGAAGAAAACAGCCGGCAATACAGTCGGTGGACTCATGTGGGCTGTCGGGAACGTCGCTTTACTGTTTGCCACAGCAAAAGTCGGAGTCGCAACGAGCTTCTCCTTATCTCAAACAGGAGTCGTCATCTCAACGATTGGCGGTGTCCTCTTACTAAAAGAAACGAAGACAAAGAAAGAAATGACCTTCGTCATCATCGGTTGTATTTTAGTCGTTGCTGGTGGGATCATGATTGGATTTACGAAACAATAATGAAGGAGTGAAGCATCATGTATGAAAGTTTAAAGGGAAAAGTAGCCATCGTGACAGGTGGATCAATGGGAATCGGTGAAGCCATCGTTCGCCGTTATGCAGAGGAAGGCATGCGTGTCGTCATCAACTATCGCAGTCATCCGGAAGAAGCAAAAAAAATTGCGAAATCGATTCAAGATAAAGGCGGCGAAGCCATCACGATTCAAGGAGATGTCTCAAAAGAAGACGATATGATCAATCTCGTCAAAGAGACTGTCGCTCACTTTGGTCAGTTGGATGTTTTCGTCAATAACGCAGGAATCGAGATGCCGTCAGCATCTCATGAAATGTCACTCGAAGACTGGCAAAAAGTCATCGACGTCAACTTAACAGGGGCATTCCTCGGCGCGCGTGAAGCACTGAAGTACTTCGTCGAACATGATGTCAAAGGTAGCATCATCAATATGTCGAGTGTTCATGAAATCATTCCATGGCCGACGTTCGTCCACTACGCTGCAAGTAAAGGTGGCGTTAAATTAATGACACAAACCCTTGCGATGGAATATGCCCCAAAAGGAATTCGGGTCAATGCGATTGGACCTGGTGCGATTAATACACCGATCAACGCTGAAAAATTCGAAGATCCGGAACAACGAAAAGAAGTCGAGAGTATGATTCCAATGGGCAATATCGGAAAACCTGAGGAAATTTCAGCCGTTGCCGCATGGCTTGCGTCGGACGAAGCGAGTTATGTCACTGGTATCACACTCTTTGCGGACGGCGGAATGACACTTTATCCATCGTTCCAAGCAGGACGCGGTTAACTTATTTTGAATAGACAAGGAGAGAACCGCTCATGGCCACTTTTTTCTCATTGATCCGTCGCGGCAATAAGTCAGCACTTGCTGCTGCTGTCGTCAACACGATCATTGCCGCGATCAAGTTCGTCGCCTATATCTTAACTGGGAATGTAGCGATGTTCGCTGAAATGATGCATACGATCGGTGACGCAGCGAACCAGTTCTTCGTCTACATCGGTTCTGCTCTCAGTAAAAAAGCACCCACGAAACGGTTTCCGAATGGTTTCGGTCGCCTTGTGAATCTCGTCTTACTTGCTGCGATCATCGTCGTTGCATTGCTTGCTTACGAGACGATTCGGGAAGGCATCTTGCATATCACACACGGTCCTGGCGAAAAGACGAGTGGTTTGTGGATCATCCTGACGGCACTTGGAATTGGTGTTGTCCTCGAAGTCGGCGTCTTTTATAAAGCGATGAAAGAAATCGCGCATGAGACGGGACTCAAATCGAGCGGACTGACACTTGTTGGTCAAAGCTTCGCCCACCTTGGACAAGCCAAACCGGCGACACGTCTCGTCTTCATGGAAGATCTTGTCGCAACTCTTGGTGGCGTCATCGCCATTATCGCTGTCCTGATTTCGCATTATACATCGTTTTATCAAGCAGAAGGCATTGCATCCATCTTGATTGGACTCATGATGTTTTATGTCGTCTATAATGTTTTTATTCAAAATGCTGCCGGTGCGCTCGGTGAGGTTGATGAAGTACTGACGGCTAAAATCGGTGAAATCTTGTTACGTGATGAAGCGGTTCGGGACATCGAAAAACTTGAAGTCATCAAGGAAGGAGATCACTTCCATGTCGAAACGGAGATTGAAGTTGATCCCAACTTGACTATTGCGCAAGCGGACGACATTAAAGATCGACTCGAATTGCAAATTCGCATCCTCAAAGGAATCACCGATGTCACGATTTCCTTTGATGAAGATGATAACGTACAGCAGTATCAACCACCGCCACCACCTGTATGATAGATAAAAGCCATCGCTAGCGATGGCTATTTTTGCGTTTATCAGCGTGTTGCCCGGACGAATCCGGCTTCTCGTGCTTCTTTCTCCGTACAAAACCGTTGCTCCGGCTTCACTTCATTGTAAGACTGACCACCCGGGACATGGTAAATTTTTTTACCTGACCGATTGATATTACCTTTGATATCGCAGGAGTTCGTTTCTGTAATCGCTTGAACATTGAATCCGCGATTCGTGACGTAGCCATCGTGCTTCCAGATTTTCTTCTTTGCCTGCTTGGCTTCCTGTTCGATCTGTTCAAACACATCGACATAACGTGTGTCTGGTTCATAGACGAACGCCACACGCGCAAGACCTTTTCGGAGTAACTCTTGATTCAACATTTTATCGCCATACCAGACATATGCGAGCAGTCGCCCGTATCGGTCAGCCCGGGAATGATCACGCTCCAACCGAATAGCTGTCCCGCTCGGTAATGTCTCTTTTGTAAACGCTGAAGCTTCCGTTCCATAAGGTTGAACCGGCGTATCCGGTTTAACAGTTTCCGGTGTATCGACGAGCAACAAACGAACATCCTCCGTTTTCCCGTCTGCTAGCCTCACTTTTAATGTATCCCCATCGATGACGCGTTGCACCGTCGCTTTCGTAATCTTTTCATCGTCTGGTTGCTTGATGCCAAGCAGATCGGTTTCTTCTGGTGCACAACCGATGAGAACGAATAAAAAAAGTAAACTTATGAATACAGATCGTCTCATTTCTATTTCTCTCCTTTCCATGAAAATACGGATTCGGTCAATGTCCGAACCCGCATACGCTCTCTTGTTCATAAGTTAGTCTGCTGATAGAACCGTCTCTACTTCGTTACGGTTTGTATAAAGTGTATAGAACGCTTCCGCTACGTTTTTCGGATCAAGTGCCGTTCCGCGCTTCACTTCTCCCGCAATCGTGACGGTTCCGACGTAGACACCGTCTTCCTTCAACGTATCATGGAGCATGTGCGTCACTTGACGAACGCCTGCCTTGCCAATCGAAAGCCCTGGTAACGATTTGATTGCTTGCATCGCAGCGCCACCTCCTGTAATCAGGATGGCGCCGTCTTTTCGTTCCTGCATCGAAGGAGCAACGAGTTGTGCGGCATGCAGTGCACCGAGAACATCGATCTCGAACTCTTTCGTAATCTGTTCTGCCGAGACTTCAAGGACAGATGCTTGATGTAAAATAGAAGCATTATAGACTAAGACATCGATTTGTCCATACTGCTCCTCTGTCCATTCGATGAGTGATGCGATATCGGCTTTTCGAGAAGCATCACATTCTACCCCCACCGCCTCTACCCCTTCTTCTTTTAGTTCCGTGATGACGGCTGCAAGCGTTTCTTGTGTCCGCGCCGCACAAACGACTTGAAACCCTTCTTGCCCAAATCGTTTACTGATTTCATATCCGTTTCCTGGTCCTGCTCCAATGACGATGACTGTTTTCATGACGTATCTCCCTTTCTTATTTTAACTGTGATGGTTATTCCCTGAATTGCGTCATTTCATTCAAAAATCGAGCAATGAAGTGCCTTTTTCTTCTTTTTCCTGCGAAACACCCATGAAACGCGCTAACATCGGATCGACTGCTGGGGTTGCCTGAGGCGTTGACGTAGGAAGCGATATTGTCGAACTTGGCGTCGCCTCGGATTCAAGGAGTAATTCACAATAAGCCTTCATCGCTGCAATCTGTTCTTTTTGCGCAGCTCCTGTTGTTTGGTCAATACGTTGCATCGCTTGGCGCATCTTTTCGATGATGTGTTGCTCGGTAATCATCTTGTATTCCTCCTTATGGTAGATTGAGGGTATGAACTTGAAAAGGATGTGTTTTCTATGATTCGTACCGCATTAGTTGGTTTTGGTCTTGCCGGTGAACATTTGCATGCGCCTTATTTACACGCACCTGATTATCAGTTGGTCGCTGTTCAGTCGAGTCGCCCGGAAGCGGTCGCTACGTACGATGCGACGCTCCCTGTCTATCCGACACTTGAAGCATTACTTGAAGCGGAACAAATCGATTTAGTCGTCATCGCGACGGCAAATGATCTGCATTATCCACTCGCGCGTCTCGCCTTGCTCTCGGGCTGTGATGTACTTGTCGAGAAACCGTTCACCGTCACGCTCGAAGAAGCCGAAACGTTGACAGAACTAGCACGGACACACGGTCGGTTATTGACAGTTTATCATAATCGGCGGTACACGAAGGACTTTCGGACGCTGATGACCTTATTGAAATCTGGACGACTCGGTACGCTCCAGACGTTCGAAGCGCATTATGACCGTTACCGTCCCGATGTGCAGGAGCGTTGGCGCGAACAGGACGTTCCTGGTGCCGGACTATTGTACGACCTTGGTTCACACTTGATCGATCAAGCACTCATCGCCTTCGATGAAATTCCAGACCGTGTCTTTTGTGATCAAACGATTCAACGACAAGATGGGATCGTTGATGACTATACACATCTAATTTTAGCCTTTGGCACGCGACGCGCTATTTTGCATATCGGTTCCATCGTTCCAGCTGTTGGTCCCTCCCTGATGGTGCACGGAACACAGGCGAGTTACTTCGTTGATGAAGTCGATACAAAACGGACGACCTATCAATTGGCTGAAGCAAATGGACCTCTGCAAGACTTCCCTTTTGTTTCCGGTCATTTTGGGGATTATTATACGGATCTCGCTCCAGCCATCCGTAAGCGAACCACACCACCTGTCTCTGCGAAACAGGCTGAACTCGTCATGAAAATCATTGATCGTGCTCAAAAGAGTGCAAAAGTGGGTACATGGATAGAAGTAGACTAACTATTCATTTCAGACGAACAGGGGGAAGACAAGATGTTTTCAAGTACGGAACGGACAGCATGGTTAGAAGAGATGGGACAAGAACTTCTAGACGTTCTCGTCATCGGGGGCGGTATCACGGGAGCTGGTATTCTGCTTGACGCACAAAGTCGCGGCATGCGAACAGGCTTGATTGAAATGCAGGACTTCGCCGAAGGGACATCGAGCCGATCGACGAAACTTGTCCATGGTGGATTGCGTTATCTGAAGCAATTCGAGATTAAACTCGTCGCCGAAGTCGGGAAAGAACGTGCCATCGTGTATGAGAACGCACCGCATGTGACGACACCGGAGTGGATGATGCTTCCACTTGTCGAAGGTGGTACATTCGGTAGCTTCTCGACCTCGATCGGCTTACGTGTCTATGATCAACTCGCTGGTGTCAAACGCCATGAACGTCGGACGATGCTTAGCAAAGAAGAAACATTACGTTACGAACCACTGTTACGCTCAGAGCATTTAGTCGGCGGTGGTCGGTATGTCGAATATAAAACGGATGATGCTCGACTGACGGTCGAAGTCTTAAAAGCAGCCATCGGTTACGGCGGACGTGCCGTCAATTATACGAAAGCGGAATCGCTTGTCTACCACAACGGAAAAGTCGTTGGTGTCGAAGTCCGTGACGTCTTAAGTGGCAAAACGTATACGATTCGGGCGAAGAAGATCATTAATGCGACGGGTCCTTGGGTCGATGAACTGCGCGAAAAAGACGGTTCGAAATCTGGAAAGTCTTTACACCTGACAAAAGGGATTCATCTCGTCATCGATCAAGTACATTTCCCGTTGCAACAAGCCGTTTACTTCGATGTTCCAGACGGTCGGATGATCTTTGCGATTCCACGTGAAGGGAAAACGTATGTCGGAACAACGGATACGAACTATAAAGGAGATATTCTTGAGCCTGGTGTCACCGTCGAGGATCAGGACTACATCCTAGAGGCAACGAATCAAATGTTCAACGTCGAGTTACGACCTGAGCATGTCGAATCAACGTGGTCTGGACTACGTCCACTCATTCATGAAGATGGAAAAGATCCAAGTGAACTGTCCCGAAAAGACGAAATCTTCGTTTCGAAATCCGGTCTGATGTCAATCGCCGGTGGTAAGTTGACTGGGTACCGGAAAATGGCGGAACGAATCATCGATATGGTCGCGGAGCAATTCAAGACAGAAGAAAATCGAATTTATCTTGCTTCCCGTACGCACGATATTTTGCTTGGTGGTGGTCATCCACAAGGAAGTAAAGGATTCGCGCGTTACATGAAGGAACAACAACCAAAAGGCGAAGCACTTGGGTTGTCACCGAATGAGACGACATGGCTCATCCAGCGCTACGGTACGAATGTCGAGCGTGTCTTTGAATTGATTCGGACACGCGGTGACGAAGCCGCTCGTTATCAATTACCGTTACACTGGTTCGGTGCCCTTCTGTATGGTCTAGAAGCAGAGCTCGTCATGCAACCCGGTGACTTCTTGAACCGTCGTGCTTCAGCCGTCTTCTTTGATTTCCCTCATGCTGAACAATACGCAGACGGTGTTCTTGCCCTGATGCGTAGTGAACTCGGCTGGTCGGCAGAAGATGAAGCGAAAGCCAATGAAAGCATTCGTCGTGAATTTGACGCGGTTCGCGTCAAAGGTCCTGTTCCACTTTCCTAACACAAGAAGACCCGATCGCCTGAAGGCGACCGGGTCTTTTGATGTGTTTACTCTTCTTCTTTTGAAGCAGCAAGTTCCGCTGCCGGCATGTTTCCTGGGTGTAGATTCGAACGCTTACGCGCAAACGTAAAGTAAAGCACTAAACCGATTGCAAGCCAGATTCCGAAAGCAATCCATGTCTCGAGTTTCAAGTTGAACATCAAGAAGAGACATGCAGCGATTGCTGCGATTGGCACATATGGCATACCCGGACATTTGAATGCACGTGGGAGATCCGGCTGTGTCTTACGAAGAATCAAGACAGCGACAGAGATCAAGACGAATGCTGCGAGTGTACCCATGTTGACGAGGTTCGCGATGACATCGAGTGGAACGAATCCAGCGACGAGTGAACTACCAAGTCCGATCATCCAAGTCGCCTTGAATGGTGTTTGGTATTTCGGATGCACTTCGGAGAATACTTTAGGGAACATCCCGTCACGCGAGATCGCAAACGCGAGACGCACCATTCCGTATGTCATGACGAGAATAACCGTTGTGATCCCGAGAATCGCACCGAGATCGATGAAACCAGCGACCCAGTTTTGACCTGCCATTTGAATCGCAAGTGAGACCGGGTGATCGATACCAGCGAATTGTTTGTAAGGGACGATCCCTGTCATGATGGCTGCGACGATGACGTAAAGAATTGTACAGACAGCAAGTGAACCGATGATACCACGTGGTAAGTTCTTTTGTGGATCACGGACTTCTTCCGCCGCTGATGTAACAGCATCAAAACCGATGTACGCGAAGAAGACGATCGCAGCACCCGAGAAGACGCCTCCCCAACCAAATGGAGTGAATGGTGTCCAGTTTGATGGTTCAACGTAGCCGACACCGACGACGATGAACAACACGACGACTGCTAATTTGATGACGACCATGATGTTGTTGACACGTTTCGTTTCCTTGATTCCCATCGACAACAATGCCGTAATGGCAAAGAGGATCAGGAAGGCTGGAAGGTTGAAGTATGTCTTGGCTCCTTCTACTGCTCCTGGAGCTGCTGAGAGAGCTGTCGGCACATGGATATTAAATCCTGCGAGTAAAGACTGGAAGTAACCTGACCAACCGGCTGCTACGGCACTGGAGGCGAGTCCATATTCGAGAATCAAGTTCCAACCGATGATCCAAGCGAAGACCTCTCCCATCGTTGCATACGTATACGTATAGACGGATCCACTGACCGGGATCGTTGATGCAAATTCAGCGTAAGCAAGAGCAGCTAGACCACAGGCGATGGCAGATAGAATGAATGATACGATAAGTCCTGGCCCTGCAGTCAACGCTCCTGTTCCCGTCAAAACGAAGATTCCGGTACCGATGATGGCGCCAATTCCTAAAAACGTTAAATCCATCGCGCCAAGATTTCGAGCAAGTCCACTGTTGCGTTTACTTGCAGCAATCATAGCGGAAACATCTTTTTTCCGCGTCAAACTCATGATGTACTTCCCCCTATATCCGTTGTGATTTGTCTTACGAAGCGAGTCGTCCGTAAGAACTTAATCAAAAATTTACGAAGTTTTCAGATAAATTGATATAGGTCATTATACCTATTTGTTTTTTGCGTGACGCTTTCATCTGTTAAAGAATAAAAATCACTTCAAAAATATCGGTATGTAACAGATGTTACATACCGATATTTTTCTCCTTTTTCAGTCCACGTTTTAAGTCGTTTTCCACGTCTTCGTCCATTCTAAAAACACTTGGTAATCCAGCTTTGTTCGCATGACATAAGCTTCTGACCAACGCTCGATTTGTTCTAAGAAAGCAGTGTCTGAAACACCGATGGCTTGGATGATTTCAACGTCGGCATGATGCGTTAAAATTTTTTCTTTAATCCCGGCATCCTGATCCGCCCGTGCATGCACTTTGGCGGTAATTTGACCTTGAATGCATAAGACATTCTCGAGGTCATCCTGACTTTTGATATGCTTTGCTTTTAGCTTTTTCTTATACGGTGAACGCTCACGTACATAATATTCCTTTTGACCAATCGTCAAATAACCAAGATATGGATCTTCATGTGCCTGCATCGCTTTTTGAGATGTGATGATCCGGCGTCCTTGATGGACGGCTTCTGCTTCTGGGCGATAAACGGGAAGAAACAATGAAGGAACAGAAGTTTGCGCTTGTTTCATCTCAAGAATCAAATCCTCTTCTCCGCCTTCGCCCTCAATCAGGATGTAATAGCGCTCAAGACCAATCGATGCCGTTCCACTGTCTAGCTTACGAACGATATCCTTGATTGTATAGAACGATTCGTCACGACGATCCTCGGCATCAATCGTTTCGATATAGGAGGACCAAGCAGACTCGATTACTGATCGTGTCGCGTCATCTACCGCTGCCATATCTGGTAATGTACAAAAACGTCTCACGCCATCCACCAGTTCCGTACGCTCTCCCATTAATTCCTCACGTTTCTTTTCTGCTTTTTTGATCAACTTCTTGATTGGTCCTTTCGTATTATCCCGCGTAAAACAGACATCACTCGGATCTTTTCCGAGAGCGTACTTTTTTAAATCGTGTAAGTATTCGAGAACATAATTGCGAATCGCAGGAGTCGGATCATATCCTGCCTCTTCGGCGAACAAGCGGACGGAGACCGCCATGCGAATCAAATCATATAAATACGACCCTAAGTATCCTTCATCAAAGTCATTGACGTCGTAGATGATCTCTCCCTTCGCATTGCCATGGACACCGAAATTCTCAAAATGAAGATCTCCCTGAATCCACGTCGGTTTATCACGAGGCGTATCAAAACCAAGGGGGATTCGCGTCACGTCATAATAAAACAGATGCGAACTCCCACGGAAAAAGCGAAACGGACTCAAGCTCATCTTGTCGTACTTTTCCTGACGTGCTTGCTCATCGAGCTGACGGATTTCGTGATCGTAGAAATCAAGCACTTTCGCAATCGTCATTTGTCGAATCTCTTCATATACGGGTCGAAACATTCGATTCTCTCCCTTCCATTTGAAAAAAAGAGCAGTCAAAACGAAATCGTTTGACTGCTCCTTACGTGTTACTCGAAATGTTTTTTATATTCCCCATATCCTGCCGAATCAAGCTCTTCAAGCGGAATAAATCGTAATGCTGCTGAGTTGATACAATAGCGAAGACCACCAAGTTCTGTCGGACCATCATCGAAGATATGACCGAGGTGACTATCCGCATTCGCAGAACGCACTTCCGTCCGCGTCATCCCGTGACTCGTGTCGAGTTCGACTTCCATCTTGTCTTCTGAGATCGGTTTAGCGAAGCTTGGCCAACCACAGTTTGACTGGAACTTATCTTTCGATGTGAAGAGTGGTGTGCCGTCAACGATATCGACGTACAGTCCTGGACGTTCTTCATCCCAGTATTCGTTACGGAAAGCGGGTTCTGTCCCGTTCTCTTGTGTGACTTTATACTGAATGGGTGTCAGACGCTCTTTCAGTTCTTTTTCCTTACCGTGGTCCTTCCACGCTTCTTTGATGAATTTCGCGCGACCTGAGCCGACACTATACATCTGATAACGGAACGGATTCTTTTTATAATAATCTTGGTGATATTCTTCGGCTGGCCAAAACGGCTTTTCTGGACGAATCTCTACCGCGACCGGACGCGAGAAGCGTCCTGATGCGTCAAGCTCTGCTTTCGAACGTTCAGCTGCTTCACGCTGTGCTTCATCGACATAAAAGATAGCCGGTTGGTACGATTCACCACGGTCATTGAATTGACCTCCACCATCTGTCGGGTCGATTTGACGCCAGAAGATCTCGAGTAATTCTTCGTACGTAATGACGGACGGATCGTACGTGACTTCAACCGCCTCCAAGTGACCTGTCGTTTCCGAACAGACCTCTTTATAAGTCGGGTTCTCTGTATGACCACCGGTATATCCTGAAATGACCTGCTCTACACCATCATATTTATGGAATGGCTTGACCATGCACCAGAAACAACCACCTGCAAATATTGCTTTTGCCATCTATCTTCCCCTCCTCTGTATGTGTCTATTTTACCGCGTTCAGAGAATGGACTCGACTTTCCTGCTCATTCAATCCTCTGGGTTCGCTTTTAGACGACGCATGACGAAGTAAATCGCCGCAAAGACAAGAAGAAGTCCTCCAAGCGAATACCAGATGTTATTCAAACGATAGATCATTTGGTACAAGGCAAGCGTCACAAGCAATAATGCGATCGGTAAGAAGGCACGCTTAAAGTGGTACCAGTAATTCACGAAGATCGCCTCCTGTTTTTCTTTCATCTTACTTGAAGCGACATCTAAAAAGCCACCTTCATTTGAAGGTGGCTCACTGATTAAGATTGACGTGGATGTTCCGGGAAGTCCATCTCGTCATAACGAACGATCGACGTCCGGTTTTTAAATTTATGTCCTAACCAGAAGGCAAGGAACAATGGAATACCGACGTACGTCGCAGCAATCCCGACCCAATCGATTTGATCAGCGAGGAATGCGGCATAGTTTTGACCAACGATGACAAGGAAACAAAGACCGAATGCGAACAGCGGACCGAACGGGAACGCTGGTGCAACATATGGTAAGTCTTTCAACGAGTGACCTTGTGCAACGAATCCTTTACGGAAGCGATAGTGACTGATCGCAATCCCGAGCCATGCGATGAATCCTGTCATCCCGGAAGCATTGAGTAACCACAGGTAGACTTGTCCACCAAACATCGACGTCAAGAAACAGAGCGCACCGACTGCACCTGTTGCAAGCAAGGCGTTACGGGGCACACCGTTTTTCGAGACTTTCGCGAATAACTTCGGTGCATCGCCTTGGCGCGCAAGTGTATACAGCATCCGTGTCGAAGCATACATGCCTGAGTTTCCGGCAGATAGAACAGACGTCAAGATGACAGCGTTCATGAGTGCTGCTGAGAACGCAAGACCTGCTTTTTCAAAGACGAGCGTAAACGGACTAACCGCTACGTCCGTAATGTCATTCGAAACCAAGTTCGGACTCGTATACGGAATGAGCATTCCGATGACGAAAATCGCGAAGACGTAGAAAAGTAAGATACGCCAGAAAACTTGTTTGACTGCTTTAGGAACGTTCTTTTTCGGGTCTTCTGACTCACCCGCGGCAATCCCGACGAGCTCCGTTCCTTGGAAACTGAATCCAGCAACAAGAATGATTCCGATGACGGCAGGAATCCCACCGACGAACGGCGCATCGCCAAGAGCAAAGTTTTTAAAGCCAACCGGTGGCTCCGATGTAAAGACACCGAAAATCATCGCAACACCGACGACTAAGAAGACGATGACGGTAACGACTTTAATCATCGCAAACCAATACTCCGCTTCCCCGAATCCTTTAACGGAGAAGTAGTTCAAGCCGATCATGAGTAAGAGGAATAAGGCACTGAAATAAAATCCAGGAACATCCGGGAACCAGTACGTCATGACGATTTGTGCTGCGACGAGTTCAACTGCGATCGTGACTGCCCAGTTGTACCAGTAGTTCCAGCCGAGTGCAAAGCCGAATGATGGATCGACGAATTTCGTTCCATATGTCGAGAAGGATCCGGCGACCGGCATGTACGCTGCCATTTCACCAAGACTTGTCATGAGGAAGTAGACCATCAGACCAACGATTGCATATGATAGGAGCGCCCCACCTGGTCCTGCTGCTGCGACGGAAGCACCGGACGCAATGAAGAGTCCTGTTCCGATCGCTCCACCGATGGCGATCATCGACATATGACGGGCTTGTAATCCACGTTTTAATCCTTCTGCTGTCGAATCTGTTGTTTGTTTCACATCTAGATTGTTCATTTCGTTCGCTTCTCTCTTTAATAAATTTTTGAGAGGACACTTTTTGAATGAAAAAACAAAAAGCGCCCTCATCTTCCAGATGGAAGATGAGAAGGCAACATAATAAAATGGATGCGCCTCATTCTACCGTCGTGAAAGATAGCTCTCCACAAGTAGGTGATACCCGACTTGTGACAGTATTAGACCTATTTGATCTAATCCCAATCGATCATCTTCAAAGCGATGATTGATTTCGGCAATTCTTCCTTTCAGGTCACCTCATCTGTCGCTTGACGACATCCGTAACCGTACTCTTAAGAACTGCAACCTCCATCCCACTGGTTGAGTGAGAACTGAATTAAGTTAGTTATTACTACGCCATATTACACAAAACGCCACGAAATTGTCAATTGCCTTTTTCGAATCTGGGGTAGTCGATGGTAAAAATCCGATATGTTTAGTACACTAAATGGTAGAAGTCCACTGAGAGAAAGGATGCTGCTTGCATGCCACAGGAACGTGATTTGCTAACTTATCGACTCGAGGAACAAATGCGTGTCATTCTTCGTACCCTGCGACGTGAACTTAACCGGCTATTTGAAGGAACGGCGACCCGGAGTGAATTTTTCATCTTACGAAGCCTTTCAGAAAATGGTCCTCAGCGCCCGACGCTTCTTGCGGAACAATTTGAGCTCGCGACGAGTCAAGTCACTGCTTTGACGGATAAGCTGTATAAACAAGGATATGTCACACGGACACGCTCGACGGAAGATCGTCGCTCGATTGTCCTTGCTTTGACGGATGACGGAGAGCGTGCTTTTCGGGAACTCGAGGTCGTCCGAAGAAACTATTTACAAGATCGCTTCGGAACTTTAACAGAAGAAGAACTGGAAACGATGATTCGCGTCTTCGATAAGATTTTACTGACGATGGATGAGGATACGCTCACTTCGTCTTCATAAAAAACGGTAGATTTTCTACCGTTTTTTATGTTTTATCTAAACATTTACCTCTGTCTAACCGTTACCTAGATGAGTATACTGGAGTATATATATGGAAATCTGTTAGCTGGGGAGTTGGGAGGATTTGTTGTCCATCATGAATCAATTCATCATTAACTTTTGTCTACTGTTCACGACGACTACTCTCTTATTCTTACCATTTCGGAATCGACCACGTATTTCGCTGAATTCCAGCTGGA
Source organism: Exiguobacterium sp. UBA5002 (assembly GCF_002396765.1). NCBI lineage: Bacteria > Bacillati > Bacillota > Bacilli > Caryophanales > Exiguobacterium > Exiguobacterium sp. UBA5002. The sequence goes on along the minus strand of NZ_DGYQ01000005.1, from coordinate 12,068 downwards.
GTACACGCCTCATATTGGGAAGTGTCTGTGGTCTGATTGCAGTTTTGTTGATATTCAATGGCATTCAGATCGATGTCGCCCGTGTGGATTTACGAATCATCCCAGTCGCGATCGCTATGCTATTCGGTGGTTTCCCGAGCGCCATCGTCGCCGGTATAATGATCATCGGGACACGTTACTTTTTGACACCCGTCGATCAAATGGAGGGTTTTTATCTGTCCACACTGATTATCGTCTTAATCATTACGACGATCGGAATCGTACGTCGATTCGTTCATGTCTCGACACGCCATTTTCAATTATTGGTGTCAATTGGTGTTCTCTATTCGTTACCTGCCATCTATATCCTGACAAACAGCTGGTCGACATTCTTTAAAATTTCAATCGCTTATATCTTTTTTAATCTATTGGCTGGCTTTGTTGCTTTTCGACTGCTGACGGAATTACGCCGTCACTTCGAAAACATTCAGTATCAACAAAAACTAGCGATGACGGATGCTTTGACCGGACTTGCCAATCGGCGGCGTCTCGATGATTCACTGTCACTTGTCGGTTCAACGGATCAAGGGTATTCACTTGTCTTGATTGATATCGACTTCTTCAAGCACGTCAATGATACATATGGTCATGACGCCGGAGATGATGTCCTACATCAACTCGGCATGACACTCGCTTCCTTAACACGACCGGATGACCTCGTCGGACGGTACGGTGGTGAAGAGTTTTTGATCATTTTACCAAGCACTACAGCTAAAGAAGCTCAAAAAATCTCAGAGTTGGCTCGGATGACGGTCGCACGCAACCTGTTCCCGACGGCAGACGTACCTGATCTGCAAATCACGATTTCGCTTGGGATTGCACATTCTAGTGGTTCCCATACGTCTTTAGAAGTATTACAACAAGCAGATAAAGCGTTGTATTACTCAAAAGAAAGCGGACGAAACCGAAGTACGATTTATACGAAGGAACTTGCCTTCCGACAAGCTTGAATACGAGACACTTCCTATCGGGAGTGTCTTTTTCTATGACCTTATTCCGTTTCTTTCGGAAAACCGATGCTTTCAACCGTTCCAAAGACGATCATCCGGCTCAATTGCTCCGCCATATATGCGGATGAATATGGCCGACCGTTTCGCAACCAGGAAATCAATAATCCTAACTGTCCACCAATGACATAGTTCAGTAACAAATCCCGATCGACGAAAGTCGCATCTTCTGCGACTTGGGATCGAAAGACGAGGCGATAATTTTCTTTCAATGTATCAAGAAAACGTGAGATGAACGTTTTGATCGGTCCTTGAACGAGCATCGTCTGATAAAACAATTCGTTTTCTTCAATGTGAATGAACAAACGAGCAAAATAACGACTGACCTGTTCGACTGTCGGAAATACGGTGCCTGTACCTGTAATCCGAATCGCTTGTTCGAGCGCCATCATCTGTTCCTCAACGATTTGGTCAAGCAAATCATATTTATCTGTGTAGTGCGCATAAAAGGTCGAGCGGTTCACACCCGCCCCATCCGTCAGCATCTTGACGGTGATGCTCGAAAAGCTATTTGTCTTCAGTAAACGAAACAATTCCATCGTAATACGTTCACGTGACCGTTTTGGTCGTGGATCACGGCTCTCTTTCATGTGCATTTCACTCCTTTTCCATCATCTTTTTAAAAATGAATCCGTTATCATTTATTTTTCCAACATTTTGTCGGAAATTGTTGGTTGTTTGTTATCTAACTATCCATATAATTAACTATATTAATTACTCCTCCCCCCAGAGGAGTACTTTTTTTGAATCGATTGTACACAAGAAAGGATGCTAACACACTCATGAGTATGAAAAAATTACTAATCATTAATGTCGTTACACTCATCGTTTTGATCGGTGGTGGGGTCGTCGGATACTACTATTACGATCAAGCAACAAGCTATGTCAAAACAGACAATGCGAAAATCGATGGCAAAATGATAACGATTGCTAGCCCAAGCGCTGGTAAATTAACGGACTGGTCTGCTAAAACAGGCGAATCGCTCGACAGCGGTGCAACACTTGGTCACATCATGACTGCGCAAGCTGGACAAAAACCAACAGATCTTTCTGTTTCGATGCCTGCGAAGGCAACGATCGTTCAGTCGATGGCGACAAAGAACGGCTTCGTCGCAGCCGGTACACCACTTGCCTATGGTTTTGACTTAAACGACCTTTGGGTCACAGCGAACATCGAAGAAACAGAAATCGATGAAATCAAAGTCGGACAAACCGTTGACGTGTATGTCGACAGCTATCCTGACACGACACTTTCTGGTGAAGTGGAACAGATCGGAATGACGACAGCTTCGACGTTCTCGATGATGCCTTCTTCAAACGGAAATGCGAACTACACGAAAGTCGCACAAGTCATTCCAGTTAAAGTATCACTCTCGCAAGAAAAATCACTAGACATTCGACCTGGTATGAATGTGACCGTCCGCATTCATAAGGATTAAGGAGGGACGTTCATGTCTACTACCTTCTTGTTCGGATATAGTGCGTTCACGATTCTGATCATCATCGGCGTCAACTGGATCGCCCGCCGGAATCGTCAATCCGACATCGCACTGGCCACTGACGGACCAACACTTGAGGAGTCCCTCGAGACGGAACCGACGATGACCGTGACACCACCAGTCGCAGCACCTTCAAAACAAGTATCGACTGAAAACGTCAGTATTCCGAAAGTACTGACGGTCTTACTGATTGGTATGTTCATTGCTATTTTGAACCAAACGTTGATTAATGTCGCGTTACCGGTTCTAATCAATGACTTCAACGTGTCGACGTCCACTGCCCAGTGGTTGACGACAGGTTTCATGCTCGTCAACGGGATTTTGATTCCGATCAGTGCTTTTTTAATGCGCAGTTATACGTTCCGCCAGTTGTTCCTCGCTTCGATGACACTCTTTTTCTTTGGATCAATCATCTGTTCGATGGCGATGAACTTCCCGGTCATGATGATCGGGCGTGTCGTTCAGGCGGCAGGTGCTGGTATCTTAATGCCACTAGGATCAAATGTCTTCATGACATTGTTCCCACCGCATAAGCGTGGCGCTGCCATGGGAATGCTCGGAATCGCTATGATTCTCGCTCCTGCTGTCGGACCTACAATCACAGGATATGTCATCCAAAACTATGACTGGCACGTCATGTTTTATGCGATGTCGTTCTTTGGATTAGTGACATTGTTACTCGGTACGGCCTGGTTCCGCCTGACGCAGCCACTCTCGAAACCTTCTTTCGACGCACTGGGCGTCTTATTCAGTACGATCGGATTCGGGAGTCTCCTTTACGGATTCAGTGAAGCCGGGAATGACGGCTGGGATAGCCCGATCGTCATCAGCACGATCGTCATCGGCTTAATTGGAATTGCTGCTTTTGCAATGCGTGAGCTGTCGATGGAAGATCCGATGTTGAATATTCGTGTGTTAAAGGTTCCGGAATTTTCGTTCACCCTCTTCATCAATGTCATCGTCACGATGGCGTTGTTCGGTGGGATGTTGCTTTTACCGATTTACCTTCAAAGTATTCGCGGTTTTTCACCGGTCGATTCAGGTCTTCTCCTTTTGCCCGGATCACTGATCATGGGAATCACCGGACCGATTGCCGGTCGTTTATTTGACCGCTTCGGTATTCGACCGCTCGCTATCTTCGGTTTGACGTTGATGACGTACGGGACATGGGAATTGACGCAATTAAACATGGATACGTCGTATTACTCGATCATGGGCATCTACATGCTTCGGTCATTCGGAATGGCATTCATCATGATGCCGATCATGACTGCCGGAATGAATGCCTTACCGATGAAGATGATCCCGCACGGAAACGCAACCCAAAACACACTTCGTCAAGTCGCCGGCTCCATCGGAACGGCGATTCTCGTCACCGTCATGACCCGTCAAACGACGGCTCACTTGGCAGACGACGCGAATCAGTTTACGACGCTCGACCCGACGCTTTCGCAACATTTAAACGATCTTGGACAACAGCTGGGTAGCTCACAAGCCGCTTCAACGAGTTGGTTTACGATGCTGACGAAACAAGCAACGATTCAAGGGATCACCGATGCGTTCTGGATTGCAACCGTCTTATCTGCGCTTGCACTGATTCTGTCCTTCTTCTTGCACGGAAAAAAAGAACCGAATCTGGATTGATTGACGAAAGGGGCTGACTCAAAAGTCAGTTTCCACAAATGTAAGGGTGGCAGAATGATGATCTGCCACCCTTACCTCATAACAAAAAGAATGACGCGTTTCACGCAACTCCTACAGGAAAAAGCGCATCTTTGCGCTGTCAGAGACAAAC
>NZ_DGYQ01000005.1:0-7691 GCF_002396765.1 Exiguobacterium sp. UBA5002 | reverse complement strand
TTTTTTGAGTCAGCCTCTTTTCTTATACTTTACGAAAAGTTCTTCTTTGCACTTCAGCCTTAAAATCGATACACTAGGGACAATGAGTTTCATATCTAAAGGAGATGCTTTATGGTTGCCTTTCTGCAATTTTATGCGTTCATCTTTGCTTGTTGTTTTGCTTGGCAAGTTGGTCGACCATCCCCTTGGTCACAAAAGATCGTTCGTGCCTTTTTAACAAGTGTCAACGGGCTCTTCGTATTCGCACGTGCCTCGATTTCAATCTTTTTATTAGTTGGACCACTATTACTCGTCACTTATCTTGTCTTCCCACGGTTAATCGCTTTTGAAAATGGTTTGGCAATGGTGATCAGCGTGCTCGTCATCGGACTGGTTGATCGTCTCGTCAGTCTCGTCGTCCTGCCACTCATGCGTTCCTTTTTCTTAAAACGTCAACGCGTCATGCCACAATCGGTGGAAATGGTGCTTTATACGATGGCAATGGCTGTCTTGCTCTTCATTCAGCTTCATGCTGTTCCCGGCGTTCAAATTCATGTAGCGTTAACGATTTTCCTTGGTTTTACGATCTATTTCGCCCATTATCTATTTGCCCTATATCGGATTCGTCTTATGAAAAAGAAACTAACGACTGTTGCTCAAGATCAAGACGAGGAACGAAAAGCCTCTTAATCCGAATGCAACGAAAGATGATTTCCTCTCGGGAATCGTCTTTTTTTGTTTTCTGACAAATAACGTTGACAATGATAATCGTTATCATTTATAGTGAAAAAGTACTCAGTGAGGAGATGAAACGGATGCATGCCCAACAAGTGATTGAAACACGCCGGTCGATCCGGTCTTATACGGAACAATCCGTTCCGATCGAATTGGTAGAAGCATTACTCGACACGGCGATTTATGCCCCGAATCATAAATTACGAGAGCCTTGGCGCTTTGTTCTCGCAATCGAAGACCGACAAACACGGTATGTCGATGCCTTGATGGAATTACTGACAGCGCGTGGTCAATTCGAGACGAAAACGTCTGAACAACGTCAACAGGCTGAACAAAAATTACGGGAAGTCCCGGTTTATTTAACGGTACTTTGTCAGGTACAAGGGACACCGGATCAACAGCTAGAGGATACACTTGCAACAGCTGCGATGATTCAAAATCTGCAGTTAGTAGCAACAGAACGAGGTCTTGGGTGTTGCTGGAAGAGCGGAAAACACTGGTTCACACCAGAGTATGCCTCACTCGTTGACGCTTCTGAAAACGAACGCGTTCTCGGCGTCATTCAAATCGGCTGGCCTGCCATCGTTCCACCTGTCAAACCTAGAACGTCCGCAAAGGACAAGTTGACGCACTTTTAAGAGGTGCGCATTCTGCGAGCTACCCCTGCTCGCGCCAATCAAGCCCCAATTCAAAAATAAAAACGTTCCGATGACGTCTCTCTCCCCAAACGGAGACGCAATCGGAACGTTTTTCTGTATTCACACTGGTGTTTTCGTATAGACAGGCGCCTCTGGAATCGTGTCATATAACATATGGTCGACGATTCGTTTGGTCGCTTCTCCGTCCTGATACGTAAAGAACTGATTCGCAAATGTCTCGATTTTCTGTGTATCGAATTGCCCACGTTTAATCCAAGCAATGACGTCTTCGAACGTCGACACGATTGGTCCCGGTACGAACGTTTCATATGGGAAGTAGAAATCGCGTTCTGCTTTATACGACTGCAGATCGTTGACGAGAAAAATCATCGGCTTCTGCAACAAGGCAAACTCGAAGATGACAGACGAATAATCCGTAATCAGAATATCCGCAATTTGCATCAGATCATTGATGTCCGGATAGTCTGTCATGTTAATGATTTGATCCGCATACGCGTCCGGTACGACGGGTGGATTGAGAACAAACGGGTGCATGCGAAGCAAGAGCACTGTATCCGGTCCAAGCTCACGACGGAACTTCTCAAAATCGAGCTCTTGATCGTAATGTGCCGTTGTCTGTCCATTTCCTCGGAACGTCGGCGCGAGTAAGATGATTCGTTTTTTACGCCATTCTGGATATCGGTCATACAACTTTTCTCGAACACGGGCTTGGCGTGCTGTGTTCAGTAGCTGATCCGTCCGTGGAACTCCTAATGGATAGATCCGTTTCTGCTCCATTCCGAAAGCATCCGCATATGGTGCAACACACGCTTCACCGGAAACATAGACCTTGCTATAATTCCGGTGAATCTGGACCATCTTCAAATAATCGTCATCCGGCGAATAGGATTTATCAAGCACACTATAACCAAACTTTTTAAAGGCTCCACAAGCATGCCATAGCTGAATGACTTCTGTTCCTTTCCGTAAGGACGACACATAGACAGGGTAATAATAGTCATCAATGATGAAGTAACGAGCAGTCGCTAATTCGTACGTCGCCCGCATCATATGAAAGACGTATTGGATTTGCCCCGCCAACGATTGAGGGAATCGCTTTAACAAAAAAACGTATTCATACCCTAAGTCGCGTCGTTCGAGTTCATCGTAGACGGCACGAAAGTTATCGACAAGACGATCGGAACGATACGTCGCAAAGACGACTTTTTTCGGTTGAATCGGTAACCGTTTCGTCAACCAGTACGTCATAGCAAGCAGATAGTGAACCGTCCGTCGTTGCAATAACCGAATTTTTTGTTTCATAGACGATTCTCCTCTTTTTCAGCGCACATCGTTACATGCACCATTCCATGACCGTCTTTCCGAACCGGTTCGTCAAATCGTTTTCAAACGCTTTATGAATATCTTCGATTTGTCGAATTTGGAATACGCCTGAAACCAGGTTCGATAAATAAGCTGGAATATCAGGATGTGCTTGATACAATTCCATCGTCCGTGCGAAATCAGCCGGTGTACTCCGACTTGAACCGTAGACACGAAGTCCTTTTTCAAGAATCATCCGAGTGTTGATCGCGACGGCATCCTCTGATACGCCAAGTAACGCCATCGTGCCTTCCGGAATGATGTAGTCGATCATCTGATTGATCGCATATTGACTGCCAATTCCCCCGACACATTCAAAACCGTGGTTGAAGGAGACATCGGCTGGAATCTGGTCGATGTGGTACGTCTCGTCTGCAAACGAGAAATAATCAAGCTTCGACTGTGTTTTGCCAAAGACGAGTAATTTCGCTTCCGGATACAACTTACGTAGCAAGAGTGCTGTGATGAAGCCAAGGTTCCCATCCCCCCACACTCCGAACGTCTCCCGACGCGGATGGGCAATCTTTTCGAAACGAGTCAAGGCATGGACCGCTACACTGACGAGCTCAGTGAATGCCGCGACTTCAGGATCAAGATCAGCCGGTACCTCGACAAGGCGATCTGCTTTTAAGAACACATAGTCTTGCATATAGCCATCGTACCCACTCGAACGGAAACGACTCGTACGCAGGTAGTTTTCACCGATGATGTCATCTTCTTCCGTCGGCGTATTCGGCACCATCGCGACGAGTGTTCCTTTCTTGAATGTTCCACTCGGATCATGTACGACTTTTCCGATGCCTTCATGAATCATGGCCATCGGTAATTTTTTCGCTAATACTTCCGCACTACGGCTACCCGTGAAGTAGCGTTGATCCGCGTGACAAATCGACAAATACGTCGGACGCACGACGACACGATCGGTATTCAATGACCGTTCATCATACGTCACTTCGATTTGACGCGGGGCGACGAGTTGATAGACTTGGTTAATCATTGATGAATCCGCTCCTTCAAGATAGCATTCGCAATCCGTAGGTCGTATGGTGTCGTCACTTTAATGTTGAACAGTTCCCCTGTGACGAGCGCGACATCTTCCCCTTTCAGAAGAAGGATCTTACACGCATCCGTCAAAATCGCTCGTTCTTCCGTTGAAAGCGACTCATAATGCGATTTCAACTTCGTGATCTGAAAACTTTGTGGTGTCTGCCCTTGATACATTTGATCACGAACCGGAATATCCGTGATCGTTTTACCGTTCGTTGACGCGACGATCGTATCGATTGCTGAAATGACTGTGTCGCATGAACCGAATTCTTGCGCTGCTTCAATGTTTTCTTTAATGATGCGGTGCGTCAGGAACGGACGGACAGCGTCGTGTGTGACGATGATATCTTCCTCAGACAGACCGTTTTTCTCTTCGATCCAGTTCACCGCTGCCATGATCGATTCATTTCGATCCTGCCCACCCGGTGTAATGACGAGGCGTTCATCTTTTCCAATGTATTTCTCCAAAATATCGCGCGTATAGTTAATCCAAGCAGTCGGTGTGACGATGATGATGCGGTCAAAATCCTCATGTAATAGGAATTTCTCTACTGTATGGACGATGATTGGACGTTCTCCGATCGATAAGAATTGTTTCGGTCGATCGACATTCCCCATCCGTGTTCCTTTTCCTCCAGCTAAAATGGCTGCATAAATCATCTTCTGGCGCAGTGTCTCGTTGGCTCTTCCAAACGAGACGACCTGCTTCCCTCCCTTATGAAATAATCGAATTTCGGTTTTCTTTCCCTAGCGTTCAGGGTATGTGTAACAGTGCAGTCTGTGTTGAAGTATTATTTTACAAAAACACAAAAAAATAAAGAAATCCCTATTAATTTTAATGTCTCACGATATAATGAGTGGTGATTTCTAGTTTCACTATACTATGTTCACGTAAAATTTAAAAATCTATCATGATTGTGTAAATGCATTGTAATTATTCAAGCGAGGAGAGATGGTTTTGATCGAAGAGACACTGACCCCCACTTTACATGCTGAGGTCACCTACTTGGAATTAGCTGGAACGACGTTTCGTTTCGAAGCACGTTTAAGTGGATTGGTTGATTTTTTGCGTGCCGAACAAACGTTATTTGAAAATACTACATCGCAACAGCAACCTGAACTTGAGGAACATGACGATGAGTATATTCAGTCTGAACCTGCCGAAGCATTGGTACCGCTTGAACGTGCCATCGTCTTCCGTAATAAACGAAACAAACGGACGTTCATTTGCCGCTTTCCGTTCGAAGGTGACTGGACGGAAGAGTCCTTTACAGGCGAATTGAACCTGAATCATATCACGCCGACCGGTCGTCCATTGCCGATGGGCTATTTTGACGCGTTCTTCGCCATCGTCCAAGGAAAGACGATCTTACATGAAGCGCCTTTTGGTGATACGCGTTCGTTAATCCCAGTCGCTTACCGCGTCGATACAAAACATAGTAACGCCTTGATCTTACTCGAATATGAACTTGTCGTGCAGTATTCGGAATACAGCAACTCTTTAGGTTTCCATTCCCTGAAGAAAGGCGAATCGAAACGTCTAATCCAAGTCATCGATCGCTATAAGAAGTGGAAGAAGAACATGAAGAAGCGCGCGTTCAAGTTCCGCCGTTTCACATTTAAGGCGATTTATAACGTCACGAAATGGACGCAACCGATCCAAGAGAACAAAGTCATCCTCGCTTCGGATTCACGGAGTGATATCAGTGGGAACTTTGCTTATATCTTAGATGAAGTCAAACGTCGCGATCTTGATCTCGATGTGAAGACCTTCTTCAAACCGAATCTCCAGTCTCGTCGTGATTGGCGTGACAAGTTTACCTTGCCATACCATTTAGCGACAGCAAAGACGATTCTTGTCGATGACTTCTATCCGATGATCTATCCGTTGAATATTCGTAAAGGCAGTGATTTGGTTCAAGTCTGGCATGCCGTTGGCGCCTTCAAGACATTCGGGTACAGCCGTCTCGGAAAACCAGGTGGTCCAAGCGCAAACTCGCTCAGTCATCGAAACTACACGAAAGCCATCGTCAGCTCCCATAATGTCGCCCGTCATTATGCAGAAGGCTTCGGATTACGGGAAGATCAAGTCATCGCGACCGGTATTCCACGGACGGATATGTTCTTCGATCAACCGTTCATCGAGGAAGCAAAAGCACGTATCTATGAGGAATATCCCATCTTCAAGCAAAAGAAAGTCATCATGTTCGCGCCGACGTTCCGAGGAAATGGTGCGAAGAGTGCCTATTATGATTTTGATCAACTCGATCTTGATGCGCTGTACGAAGCACTTCATGAGGAGTACGTCTTCGTCCTTAAACTGCATCCATTCATCCGTCGCCGGATGGAGATTCCAGAAGTCTACGCCGACTTCTTCCTCGATTTGACGGATCATCGTGAAATCAATGAGTTGCTGTTCGTCTCAGACATCTTGATTACGGATTACTCATCAACGTGTTTCGAGTTCTCCCTATTGAATCGACCGATGTTGTTCTTCGCGTATGACCTTGAGGACTATATCTCAAAACGTGATTTCTATTACGACTTCGAGGAATTCGTTCCGGGTCCAATCGTCAAGACATCAGAAGAGTTGATTGAACGGATTAAAAACAAGGACTTCGAAATGCATAACGTCAAAGCATTCGCAGAATATTTCTTTGAACATCAAGACGGGAAATCGAGCGCCCGGTTCGTTGATCAAATCCTGCTGGGTGAGAAAAAATGAATCGCTCCATCAAACCAGTGACCACACCAGCGTACGATCATTGGCTTGGGAACTATAAGGTCTTACTCATCTTCATGGTCGTCTTCGGTCATTTGATCGAGACGTTCCGTGATTTACCGGGAAACGATAGTGTGAGGATGGCGTATAACGTCATTTACTTGTTGCACATGCCCGCCTTCATCTTCATGAGCGGCTACTTTTTCAAACAAGTTCGACCGCAACGCATCCTCGCCTTCGTTGCCCTATATTTCATCTGGCAATCGATTCACGAAATCTATTTGTCCTACACGCAGGATGATTCCTTACGTGAGATGCTCGATGGGTTACTCCATCCGCTCGTTCCGAATTGGACGCTTTGGTATTTGCTTGGAATCATCATTTGGCAAACCGTCACACCGGCATTCCGGGTGATGCGCTTCCCGCTGATCGTGAGTGTCTTATTTGCGTTATTGATCAATGCCAACCCAGATTCAATCACGAACTTCCTGTCGTTACAAAAAGTCGTCAGTTTTTATCCGTTCTTTTTGATGGGTTACCTCGTCAAAGAGCGCGGTTGGCTGACTGACGCCGGCTGGCGAAAGCAGATGACGGCACCGATCGGTCGACTGACCGGACTAATCGTCTCGCTCTTGATTGTCGTCTTCATGATTGTCTGTACAAAAAACGGATTTGATACGGTCTGGCTCTTCTACCGCGACACCTACGGGGAATTTGAAGTCTCGCTTCTGAAGGGAGCAGCGATTCAATTGTTCCTCTATGCTGTCAGTACGATCATGATTTTCTCGGTCTTGTTGCTCGTGCCGCACCGGTCATTTGGAGATCGGTTCGACCAGATCGGTATCCAGACACTTGCGATCTACTTGATTCACTCGTTCATCGTCCGTTTGTTCCGTGATTCGGTTCCACCAGCCATTACGGAATCACCACTGTTACTGATTGGATTGTCCTTCTTGCTCGCTACCGGATTCGTCTGGTTGCTGTCGAGTCGACCCGTCGTGACAATCTTCCGACCGTTGCTGTCACCGAACATCAAATGGTTATTAAAAAAAGAACAATAAGTCTGAACCGGGGCTGACTCAAAAGTCAGTCTCTACAAAGATAAGGGTGGCAGAATGATGATCTGCCACCCTTATCTCGTAACAAAAAGAATGGCGCGTCACACGCCATGATATGCTCCCCAAAAA
>NZ_DGYQ01000010.1:0-4133 GCF_002396765.1 Exiguobacterium sp. UBA5002 | reverse complement strand
ACTTAATATTACAATTCGTCTTATTAAAATCAGATAGGATGACAGCTTGAAAGAAGGTTTCAAGTGTTTTTAAAGTTTGGATTGACTATTTTTCAAAATCAGACGATTAGTTGCCAGAAAACTGGGTAATATAGACTATAGCAGAGAAAAAGTCGTTCAACCAGGAGAGTGAGGTGAGAGAAGATGATCAGTGCACAAGAAGCCTATTACATCAAAAAGGAATTGAATGAAAAATTCGAGGATCCGCGGATTTCCTGTGATTTTTCAATCTTTTCACTTGAACCATTCCAACTTCTCTTGCACGTCCAAGAAGATGTCGATGAGCTCAGTACTGAAACACGCTATGGCATAAGCCGCAAGATTCGGTCCCAACTCAAACAACTCGATGCACGTGTCGGTGGTGTTCCCGTCAAAGCGGTCTATGTCATATCGGCGCCTCTCATTTCCGATCGATCGTATTGCGTCATCTTACAATGAAAAATCCCTCACGTGAGCACCGCATCTCACGTGAGGGATTTTTTTTGTCGAATTCAAATTTCAACCTGCCATGTCACCGATTTGGTTCCGACCATTCTCTTTTGCCCGATACAACGCTTGATCGGCTTGATCGATGACCTCTTTTTCCGTCGTGTTTGCTCCGGGTACGAGCGACGTCAAGCCAAGACTGACACTGACCCGGCAAAGTGGTTCATACCGTTCATGTACGATATTCAAATCAAGAATGTCCTGACGGATTCGTTCTGCAATGTGCTGGGTTTCTTCTGCTCCACGCGACAACAAGACTGTGAATTCCTCCCCACCGTACCGTGCGACTTGTCCGTGACGCGCTTGACGCTTTAAGACGCGGGCGACTTCTTTTAAACATTCATCCCCTTTTAAATGACCATACGTATCGTTATACGATTTAAAGGCATCAACATCGATCAGAATCAGGGAGAGTGGTGTCTGATGTTGCTTGGCTTCTTCAAGGAGTTGCTCGAGTCGTTCATCGAACGCCCGTCGATTCGGGATACCAGTCAAGGCGTCGTGAAGAGAACGATGAATCAAGGCTTGTTTACTGCGCTCCATCCGAAACGTCTGGATGAAGGCGATCAAGACGATGACCGCGATGCTTGCGACAACGACGATGACCCATTTCGCAGCACTCGATGCTTGTTCGGAACGATTCGTTGCTTCAGCAATGATGCGATTGACGTCCGTTCGTAGACGAGCATCGATTGGACGAAACGTCTCGATATACTGCATTCCCTGATATCGTTTTGCCTCAGCCGCTGCTTGATCTCCACTTCGAGCGAGTTCCAGTTGCGCGTCATAAAAATGCGTCGCCGTCTCAATCCGGGGAATCGCCTCGGTCCGGACGAGTTTTCGCATGATCGGATGATTCTCATCGAGTTGATTGAGTCGCTTGACCGTTTGATCCAGTCGATCGATCGTCCGTTCATACTGGGCTAAATCCGCCTCGTTCGGTGAGAGGATATAACTGCGGACGACGAGTTCAAGATTTAGTAACGCTGGAAATAATTCTGCTGCTTCCGTCGAGATGGGAATCGCTTCGTTTAAAATACGAGCATTTTCTCGTTCGATTTTTAGGAAAGCTTGATAACTCCAGACACTTGTAAACAAAAGCGCACAGAGTGCTAAAAACAAATACCGCTGCAACGTTGACCATTTCACAAAAAGACCGACCTTTCTTTCTCCATCTACTTGACTAAAGTCTATCCCTTATATCGGTGTCTTGAAATCAAACTGTTAGTCGTTTGTATGAAATAATACCCGTTGCTAGCACATTCCAAACGCTTCCAGCCTTCTTAATTGGTCAAGGATGTGTTTTCCAGCTGTTCTTGTGACTGCCTTCGTCTCAGCGCCCGCTCAGTCACATCATTATTCTTCCACCAAGCGACGAGTAGACCAATTAGTCCAATCAGACCCGTCACGAACCGTTCGACGTCACTTGACGATACTGGCAATGCTGTGAAACCGAGCGTCGGTAAGAGTAACTCAAGAAAAACATAGAGCGGAATCAAGAGGCGAATCCACGCCTGAAGACGAATCATGGCGACACCGGAAAGAGACGACGCCATGTTTGCGGACCAACAATCCCGTCAGCGACTAGACGACATGTCTGTTGGAACGTTCGAATAGCATGCGTCAATCGAGCATCAAAAATTCCTGTCACCACAAGACCCAAACGTTTTTCTATTGCTTGGACGAGTTCCGGTGCTTGAATTCGTTCCCGGAGATAGTGTCCTTGTTTTGGTACATGATGACGCGCGAGACTGACATGATCATACAGTTCAAAGTGTGGGTAGTCGGGAAAACGAGACCAATCCCCTCCCCAACTCATTCCGCGTCGTTTCATCGCGCTAACGATTCGGTGGAGTCGCGCATCTGGCGGAGAAAGGAACAATGCGCCGTCTTCGTAAAGGAAGACGTCGATTGCGACACCGAAGTTATGGTTTGATTGTCCGCCGCGTGCTTGCGTCACGATTGGACCTGGTGTCGTTCGTCCCTTCGCATACAACGCATTCTGTTCGGCGATGCTCCGAAAGCTTTGCGCTATACCGAGCTTGATCCCTTGCGGATAAAGCTCACGAATCACGTCACGCGTGATCCGGACGACAGACGGATGCATTCCAGGAACGGATAGTTTTTGATTCGCACGTCGGAGTAATTCTTCCAGTTGCATCAAGCTCCCTCCCTTGTCAGTGCTTGTAATAATTCAGCAATTTCGGCATCGTCCGGTATGATCTGTTTTTCCTTATGGTGTGCTTCATATGCTCGTTGCGCTGCTTTTTCTTGTTCCATCCAATTCGGTAATTGAAATAATGAAGTGTCTCTTCTTGAACGTTTGGTTATTCGTTTCTTCCGTTCAGCTGGTAATCCAGTCGCAAGACGCTTGACGACTTGCTCGATGTAACCGAAATGGCGACTATTCGCCCGCGCCGCTTCTTCGATCGCGTATTGGATCCGCTCGATCGGATGTTCTGTTGCCAGCTGTAGCAATTCTTGCTCGATTCGGGGTGTCGCCTTGCCGAGATTCATCTCGTACTGCTCCACCAGTTCCTTTTTTAAAGTCGTTTTCTTCAAGACTTCTTCTTCGGAGGCATCAGAAACCTCGGGGGTAGTCGTCTCTTGACTCGCCTGGGAAGGTGTGTCGACACGGGGCAGGACACGGTAAGCATTTGATGTCTGTCCTCCGTGTTTCGTGAACCGTTCGACTTTTTCGATCCGACCGCTTGCGATCAACGACTGGATACACGACTTGACCGTCGATTTACTGCACGGGACAGCATCGGCGATCGTCTGATAGGACGGAAACGCTTGACCGTCTTGACCACTGAAACTCTCAAGGATCAGGTAGATCATTTTTTCATGGACGGACGCAAATGCCGTCCCGCTCCGTAAGAGCGTATGGGGAACCGGAAGATAAGGGTCTTGCATGGTGATTCCTCCTTTCTAGGAAATATGACAGGAAGAAGTCGCGGATTGTTCGAAAAGAGTAAGGAGAAGTTTTTTGAGAGGAGTGACGAAATGAACGATCTATTTACGTTTTACTTAAAGGAACTGGATCACTATCGTCCCGATGAATTAATCTATCATCTCAATCATGACACGTGGTCGATCAGTCAGATGTACGATCATTTGATCGTCGTCAGTCATGAGTATTTGGATGAAATCGAGTCGTGCCGGTTCGCACCCGTGACCACGTCCGGAAAGTCACCGTTTGGCGAACAGTTATTTGCTGACGGAGCGTTTCCGGCGACACCAATCCGGTTACCGGATGCGCTGAACGCACCGCCAGACGAGACGGCTCACGTCGACTGCTTGCGGACACGTTGGCTACAGTTGATCGATCGTCACGCTACGCTTGCCACAATTGCTCAATCGACAGCACCTGACCAAAAGACACACCACGGTGGGATGGGCTGGTTGAATGCCGCTGAGTGGTATGCTCTCGTCACGTATCATCTCGCCCACCATCGTCATCAAAAACGAAGGCTTGATGCTACGTTAGCGAACCGACCATAAAAAAGAGACTGGGACATAACTAGCTGAATTTAACGAGAAGAAGGAATTGCCATCACTCAGGATGTGCAATTCCTTCTTTTTTCATTGTCTCGCGTCAAGTTGCC
>NZ_DGYQ01000029.1:0-4612 GCF_002396765.1 Exiguobacterium sp. UBA5002 | reverse complement strand
TAATTTGACAAACCGTCATTTGTAAAAAAGAATTTGGATTATGTTTTCATCGGACAGGGAAAAAGTCAACAGATTGCCCCGAAGGAGGAATTCATCTTGTCTCAAGCCATGTTGATCATCAACCCGTCTTCTGGAAAAGAACTCGGAAAAAAACACGCAACGCTTGCTGAGGAAACGCTTGCTACTCGCTTTGAAACCGTCGACGTTCGGTTCACGGAAAAAGAACACGATGCGACGGAATTTGCGCGTCATGCTGCCCAGTCTAATTACGACGCTGTCATCGCCATGGGAGGTGACGGAACGGTCAATGAAGTCATCACCGGAATTGCCGAACAACCGCATCGCCCAACGCTCGGAATCGTCCCACTCGGAACGGTAAATGACTTATCGCGCGCATTACACATTCCGACGGATCCGGAAGAGGCGATCCAGATTCTAGCTGACTCCCCTGCCCGACCGCTCGATATCGGTAAATATGATGACCATTACTTCATGAACGTCATCGCTGTTGGTCTGATTGCGGAAGCCGTCGAGGAGGTCAGTGTCGAACAAAAGACGTCACTCGGATCGGTCGCTTATTTCATTGAAGGTCTAAAAGCCTTCAAGGATCATAGCCCCTATCCGATTGAAATCAATTCTGCTGAGAAACAATTCGATGGAGAAGCGCACTTGTTGATCATCGCCTTAACGAATTCCGTTGGCGGGTTCGAATCCTTTGCAGAAGACGCAAAAGTCGATGACGGGTTGTTGCACGGTTTCATCATTACGAAGCTTGGATTCTTTGATGCGCTCCAAGCATTACCCAAACTCATCACGGGTGGATTATCAAAAGCAGATCAAATCGAACACTTCACGACGACACGTGTCGAAATTCGCTCGAAAGAAGAATTGCCGATTAATGCCGATGGGGATACAGCAGGTCATGTTCCCGTGACTGTCGAGGTACTCCCGCAACATTTAACTGTGTTTTCACCATCTTCTAATGAATAACAGTATAGGTTCATAGAAAAAAGAACTGACTCTTCGTCAGTTCTTTTTTACTTATTAATCCATTACAATATATGTTAACAAAGCGTAATTTTGAAACATATTTGAAATATTTTCGTGTTATTGACGATGCTATAATCATCTCAGGCGAAAAATCATTCTTTAAAATAAATAATTATACATAAAATCTTACAATTTTGTAATGATCAGTTCTGGCGCTTCAGATTTTTAAGGAGGAAATACACTCAATGAAACGTTTACTTACAACAATGACAATGGCAGCTTTGGTAGTTTCAGGTTTTGCAACAACGAGTGCTTCGAAAGTTGAAGCTGCAACGACATATAAAGTAAAGGTCATGGCAGACGGACTTCGTGTTCGTACAGGTCCATCAACAGCTTATAAAATCGTCGGTAGCGTCAATACAGGACAGACATTCAATTATCTTGGTGTTTCCGGTTCATGGACAAAAATTTCATACGGTGGCGCATCACGCTACGTTTCTTCTACATACGTAAAAAAATACAGCACAACGACTTCAACAAAAGCAACGACTGGCTTCTCGCGTCCAGCAAGCGGTCCAATCACGCAAGGATATGGTGCTGCAAGTGGAGTTTACGGTTATACGTTCCATAACGGTATCGATATCGGCGCTCCAACAGGTACACCTGTCTATGCATCAGCCGCTGGTAAAGTCATCACATCCCGTTATTACGGCGCATACGGAAATCACGTCATGATGACGCATACCGTCAACGGCATCCAATATACGACGGTGTATGCACACTTGAATAGTCGCTCCGTCTCAGTCGGACAGACGATTGCAAAAGGATCGAAAATCGGTACGATTGGTGCAACAGGTAACGCGTTTGGTGCGCATCTCCATTTTGAAATGCATCGTGGTCCTTACGTCTACAGCGGAACGTCTGCTGCAAACAGTGTCAATCCACTCAATTACTTCAACTAAGCTTGATTCACCGGACTTCTCCCCATGAGAAGTCCGGGTTTTGTGTTTCAGATGAAATCTCCTGACAGGAATGGTACGGTATGGTTATGAGTCTAATCCACAACGGAGGCGAAACACATGAAACGAACGATCTCCTTTCTTTTATCAGCGACGTTTGGTGTGACGTTACTTGCCGGATGTCAAGATCAGCCGACACCTGAAGAACGTCTTGATGCCTACATCAAACTTTGGGAAAAACAAGATTACGATAAGATGTATACGTACGCGAGTACGGCTACTAAAAAGGAATACGGAAAAAAAGAATTCATCGACCGGACAAAACAGTTGTCGAAATCGCTTGATATCAAAAAGTTATCCGTCGAACGGAAGAAAGCGAAGGAAGCAACGGATGACGAAAAAGCGTCCCTTCCCGTACGAATCTCCTTTGATACGGTTGCAGGAGCCGTTGCTTATGATAAACAAGTCCCGTTAACATTCGAGAAACAAGGAGAAACAGAAAACTGGTTCATTGACTGGGACTCTTCGTTTGTTCTAAAAGACTTTAAGAAAGAAGACAAGGTTCAGTTAGAAACCGTAGAAGGCAAACGTGGTGATTTACTCGACGCGAACGATAAACCGCTCGCGACCTCCGGTAAAGGGTATACTGTCGGAGCAACTGCAGGACAACTTAAAGATGTCGACCAAGTTGCCGAGTTGCTCGACCGCCCGACCTCATCGGTCGAAGATTCCTTAAAAGCAAGTTGGGTCAAGGATGGACAATTCGTTCCGCTCAAAACACTGACCGACGAAGCAACGGTTGAAAAATTGCGTGACATTCCTGGAATCAGCGTCAAGGAGACAGAAGTCCGAACGTATCCACTTGGTAAAGCAGCCTCTCATTTAATTGGATATATCGGTTCGGCAACAGCAGACGAAATTAAAGAATCGAAAAATAAAATCCAAGCTGGTGAACAAGTCGGGAAACGAGGTCTTGAACAAGTCCTTGATGATCGGTTACGCGGTAAAACCGGTGCTTCGATCATTCTACAAAAGAAAGACGGATCAAGCGTTACCGTCGCTGAAACGAAGCCGACGAATGGTGAGGATATTCCGTTGACGATTGATGCTACGCTCCAGAAAAAGACGTACGACACGATGCAAGAGGATCCGGGAACGGCATCGGCAATCGATCCGCGGACTGGTGAGACGCGTGTCTTACTTAGCTCCCCGGGCTTTGATCCTTCTGAATTCATGTCAGGGATCTCGCAAGCGCGACTCGATGAACTGACGCAGGATCCGGATCAACCATTGTTGAACCGATTCACGAGTGCCTTCGCACCCGGTTCGACCCAAAAACCCCTGACGGCCGCCGTTGGCTTAAAGAGTGGAACACTTGACCCGGAAAAAGCCTATACGATCAATGGACTGAAAAATAAGATCGATGGTTTTAACGTCACGCGGATTCACGAGACGCCAGCACCCGTTAATCTGCACAATGCGCTCGTTTATTCAGATAACATCTATTTCGCCCGCTCAACACTCGAACAGGTCGGAACGAAAGCGTTCACGTCTGGACTTGAATCACTCGGATACGGAGAGAAGCTACCGTTTACGTATCCGTTACGCGCTTCTCAGATTTCAAACGACGGGACGATTTCTTCAGATGGACAGCTGATGGATACGTCCTACGGACAAGGACAGATGCTGACGAACATTCTCCATCTAACGTCGATGTATGAAATTTTCTTGACCGATGGAACAATCTATCGTCCGACTCTTTTACAAGAGGAAAAAACGAAGCAAGTCTTCAAAAAAGATCTGCTGGATGCGAAAGACGCGAAGATGATTCGTGATGATCTCTATGACGTTGTCCATAACGGCTACACGCTCCCGGCCGATATCAAGGAAGTCGATGTTGCCGGTAAGACCGGTACGGCAGAATTGAAAAAGGCAGGCGAAACCGATGGAAAAGAGAATGGCTTCTTCGTCGGTTACGATAACGACAAAAAAGATCTTCTCGTTGCCATCATGATCGAATCGGTCGAAAAAGAAGATCGTGGCAGTCCGTATGTATCGGGTCTTGTTGCCGAAGTACTCAAACAAAATCGATGATTGGAGTGATTGCTTGATGATCCGCACGAGCCGTACTTCAGACCTCCCTGCCCTGCTTGCACTGACGGCAGAGACCTTCTTGCACCATCAACGATTATCGCCTCACTTTCATCCAGATGTAACGACACCGTACACGCTGGAGTCTTTAAGTCAGATGGTGGAAGCAGAACAACAACTCTGTCTGACAGCGCTTGACGGAGAAACACTCGTTGGTTACTTGTTCGGCAAGTGGACTGCGCCAGCATCCGATCGATTTACACCAGTCCGGATCTTGAACATCACCGACGTCGGTGTCACCTCATCCCATCGTTCATTCGGAATTGGTCGCCAGTTAATGCAGGCTGCAGAAGAACTCGCACTCGAGCGAAAGGTCGATGCTGTTCGCTTAAACGTTTGGGCGGTCAACGACCGTGCCGCCACGTTTTATGAGGAACTTGGATTTGAACCGCTGTATACCAACTTGCAGAAGTCGCTCGTTCAACAGTGACATCTATACGAAAAAGGGGCTGACTCAAAAAAAAGAATGACGCGTCTTTTCACGCCCTTTCCTCAGGCGAGACACAAGCCCG